>JAFTTD010000089.1 GCA_017466965.1 Bacteroidaceae bacterium | reverse complement strand
TACAAAATTACAAATAAAAGAAATACAAAAGTATTTTTTATTAACTTTACAATCAAAATAAAGGTTTTTTATGAATAAGTTATTCCTACTTGACGCATACGCGCTTATTTATCGTGCATATTACGCACTTATCCGTTCACCAAGAATAAATTCAAAGGGACTGAACACGTCTGCTATTTTCGGATTTGTCAACACATTAGAAGACGTGCTTAACAAAGAGAATCCAACACACATAGGCGTGGCGTTTGACCCATCAGGGCCAACTTTCAGACACGAAATATACACCGACTACAAAGCGCAGCGCGAGGAAACACCGGAGGCTATACGAACCGCTGTCCCATATATAAAAAAAATCCTTGAGGCATACAACATTCCCGTCATAGAAGTAAGCGGATATGAAGCAGACGATGTCATCGGTACTTTAGCATCACAGGCTAACGAAATCAACGGACTAAAAACTTACATGATGACTCCAGACAAAGATTATGGACAACTTGTAAGCGAAAATGTCTTTATATTCAAACCAAAGCACGCAAGTAGCGATTTTGATATAATGGGCATAAATGAGGTTTGTGAAAAATATGGAGTGACGAATCCAAGGCAGATTATTGACTTTCTAGGACTTGTTGGTGACTCTGCAGACAATTTTCACGGATGCCCCGGAATAGGAGAAAAGACAGCCATAAAACTCATCAGTGAATACGACAGCATAGAAAACCTTATTGCACACAAGGATGAACTTAAGGGTGCAATGAAATCAAAAATAGAAAACGGTGTGGAAAGCATGAAACTATCAAAATTTCTCGCTACCATTAAAACCGATGTTCCTATCAAACTCAATCTTGACGAATTGAGCAGAAAAGAACCTAACACAGAAAAAAGAAGAGAACTGTTTGAAGAACTTGAGTTCCGCGCCCTACTCCAACGTATCTCTACAGGTAAAGTTAAAAAAGACACAAAACAGCAAAATGTATCTCAACCGTCACTTTTTGGCAATGATTTCCTTGGCGAAAATACGGATACAAATACAGAAACTCTGTTTTTTTCAAATCTCAAATCATTAAAAGACACGCCTCATAAATACTATCTTATTGATACTGAAGAGAAAATATCAGAATTTTATGAAAAAATCTTGACAACTAAAATTTTAAGTTTAGACACAGAGACAACTTCGACTGATGCAATCAAAGCTGAACTTGTCGGATTGAGCTTTTCTTATGAAGAAAATGAGGCATACTACATACCAATACCTGCAGAAAGGACTGAAGCGTTAAAAATCGTAAATAAATTCAAAGGAATATATGAATCGCCTAATATTCTGAAAGTCGGTCAAAACATCAAGTACGATTTAATGGTGTTGGCAAACTATGGCATAAATTTGTCTGGCCCGATGTTCGACACAATGTTAGCCCACTACATTCTTCAGCCGGAACTTCGTCACAACATGGACTACTTAGCAGAAATCTATCTTAACTACAACACTATCCATATTGACGAACTGATAGGAGGACGCGGAAAGAACCAACGCTCAATGAGAGAACTTCGCCCAGAGGAAATTTATGAATATGCTTGCGAAGATGCCGACGTCACACTTAAACTAAAAAACATTTTAGAAAAGGAACTTCACAATGCAGGACTTTACGACCTGTTCTTCAATATTGAAATGCCGCTTGTCCCCGTACTTGCCAGAATGGAGAGAAACGGAGTGAAGATAGATACCATAGCGCTTAACGAAGCATCACAACAGCTGACTCAGAAACTGCAAGAAATTGAACAGGAGATATACGAGCTTGCAGGAACAAACTTCAACATATCCTCTCCTCGCCAGGTAGGTGAAACACTGTTCGAGCATCTCAAAATTTCAGACAAGGCAAAAAAAACAAAAACAGGCCAGTATGTAACCTCAGAAGATGTATTGCAGAATCTGAGAACCAAACATCCAATAATTGACAAAATCCTTGATTACCGAGGCTTGAAGAAACTTCTGTCAACATACATTGACGCCCTACCCCAACTCATAAATTCGCAAACAGGCCACATACACACATCATATAATCAAGCTGTTACATCTACAGGACGATTGAGTTCAAGCAACCCTAACCTACAGAACATCCCTATACGCGATGAGAATGGAAAGGAGGTGCGCAAGGCATTCATTCCAAATGAAGGAAACCTGTTTTTCTCAGCCGACTATTCACAGATAGAACTTCGTATCATGGCCCACCTTAGTGGTGACGAAAACATGATTGAAGCGTTCCGTATGGGACACGACATCCATGCTGCAACAGCTTCAAAAATCTATAAAAAGCCTATAGAAGAAATCAGTGCTGACGAACGCAGAAAAGCCAAGACAGCAAACTTCGGCATCATATACGGAATCACAACATTCGGATTGGCAGAACGTATGCTCGTAAGCCGAGCTGAAGCAAAGGAGCTTATTGACGAATACTTTGCCACCTATCCGAAAGTGAAGGAATACATGGACAAATCCATAAATAACGCCCGCGAGAAAGGATATACTGAACCACTGCTCGGACGCAGATGCAACCTGCCTGATATCAACAGTCGCAACGCCACAGTACGCGGATATGCAGAGCGCAATGCCATCAATGCCCCTATCCAAGGAAGCGCCGCCGACATCATCAAGATTGCCATGGCACGCATAGACCACAGAATGCAGCAGGAAGGACTACGCTCAAAGATGATTCTGCAAGTGCATGACGAACTGAACTTCAGTGTCATCCCAGAAGAAAAAGAACGCATACAGGCACTTGTTGTTGAAGAAATGCAGAACGCATACACAATGTCCGTTCCCCTACTCGCCGACTGTGGATGGGGCGACAATTGGCTAGAAGCGCATTGATATTGGGACTTGTGAAATTATATGTTCACCACTCTTCTGCACCGAAGTTGCAATACTTGTGCGCCAGTACTACTGTTTGACTGCGCTGGGATTACAATACCTCTGCGCTGGTACTTCAGTACTGGCGCAGAGGTTTTTTCAGTACAAAACACTGAATTTTACACGATTTAACCTTATTTAACCAAACGGAAAGTGTGGTTAATTGACATTTAATTACATTTGTAAAAAATACATCACGAACACTTGATTTTTGAAAAATAAAAGGACAATCATTACAAATAAATTTTTATCATTTTATCATACATTTAATTCTGTTTTTTATGAATAATTTGTTTACTTTCATCGCATTAGCGATAATGAATGTGTTTACAATCTTTTCTGCATCTGCATCCACATTGGTTGATTTGCGGTCTGACGGGAATGCAGTGTTGGACTATGCCGATATGATTGGCGCCAACGATACATTGCTTGAATCTAAGTCGGTTGAAAGCGGTGTAGATGGTGTTTATATGGTTGTTGAAAAGATGCCAACGTTCCCTGGAGGAGACGAGGCGATGTCTCAATTCATTTACGATAATTTAAAATATCCGCGTGTTGCACAGGTATATGGTTTTCAAGGTCGCGTAATAGTGCAGTTTACTGTAAATGCAGATGGTTCTATTTCTGATGTTGAAGCAATACAAAGTGCTCATCCTTCACTTGACAATGAAGCAATTAGAGTGGTTAAGGCTATGCCAAAATGGAATCCGGGATTACAAAGAGGAAAAGCAGTGAGAGTAAAGTATTCATTACCAATGACGTTCAGACTTCCAGAACCTGTTGAGCCTGTAGTGGAAAATGCCGAAGTGGCACCTTCGTTCTTAGGGGGACAGCAGGCTTTGAATGAATGGATTTCAAATAATTTGGTTTATCCGGAAGAAGAGAAAGCCAAGGGTATTGAAGGAGAAGTTGTTGTTGGTTTTGTTGTGGAGAAAGACAGTTCTTTGACTCTATTAGGGATTGAAAAGGGGCTAACTCAACCTCTCAATCTGGAAGCCCTGAAGTTGGTTCTTAAAATGCCAAAATGGAGTCCGGGAAAGCAGGACGGAAACAATGTAAGAGCAAGATCAAGGATATCAGTTGTGTATGGTAGTGAAGTGCACAGCGTTGTTGATATACAGCCTTGTTTTAAAGGAGGACAGGAAGAGTTAATGCGATTTTTGATAAACAATTTGAAATATCCGTCTATAGCCCAAGACAACGGAATCCAAGGCCGTGTGATGGTACAGTTTGTTGTTAATACTAATGGTTCTATTTCTGATATAGCAATACAAGAAGGTGTTGATGGATCGCTTGACAAAGAAGCGCTTAGAGTTGTAAAATCCATGGCTCAAAGGTGGATACCTGAGACACAAAAATGGGTACCTGAAACACAAAGATGGATACCGGGATTTCTTAATGGTAAACCTGTAAGAACCCGATATACATTGCCTATTACATTCAAACTGGGTAATCCTTCAACGACAGACGAAAAGCCAGTTGTTGAAATTGAAGCAGAAACGGAATCAACAGAGAACATAGAACTTACAAAAGAAGACACTGGTGAAGGTGAAGTTTTACTGGTTGCAGAGCGAATGCCAATGTTCCCAGGAGGAGATGAAACATTGATAAATTGGCTTTATCATGCTATAAAATATCCGTCTATAGCCCATGACAAAGGAATCCAAGGCCGTGTGATGGTTCAGTTTACAGTAAATAAGGATGGTTCAATCGTTGACACAGAAATATTCAGAGGTGTTCACCCTGCACTTGACGAAGAAGCGCTTAAAGTTGTAAAATCCATGCCTAAATGGACTCCAGGAATGCAAAAAGGCAAAAATGTAAGAGTGAGATATACAATACCTATAATGTTCAGACTGCAATAAAAACGATTGCCTTTATCAGCGCACACCAGATTGAAGCGCATTGATTATAAAAAAACACCCTGTCAACAGGACGTATGTTTTAATGTAAAATCAAATCTTAAGCCTCCATAAGGACGGTTAACAACATTGATTGTGCCACCGTGAAACATAACAGCGTGTTTCACGATGGCTAGACCTAAACCTGTCCCACCCCTTTGGCGCGACCTTCCTTTGTCAACTCTATAAAAACGCTCAAAAAGACGGGGCAGCTGATCTTGCCTTACACCCTTTCCGTCATCCTCAAATCGAATACGGCACATGCCGTCATGATTTTCCAGCAATGATATATATACATTTTTACCTTGGGAATAAGCAATGGCATTCTCCGTCAGATTACGAAATACGGAGCTTATCAACAACAAATTTCCTTCAACAACAACTTCTTCTTTGAAATCAACATGCAGGTTCAAGCGTTCACCTTCTGGCATAACCTCCATTTCCTCTGCAAGTTCATTGATTATATCATTAATTACAACCCTTTCCTTACAGATAAATCCGCTCCCATCCTCCATTCGTGTGATAAGAGAAACGTCATTCAGCAACCGGCGAAGACGCTCATTATGAGTATAGCATCTGCCTATAAGCTCCTGCCTCTTCTCCTCGGTCAAACTTATTCCCGAGAGAAGAGTCTCAAGACATACCTGAATAGAGGCAACAGGAGTTTTCAACTCATGATTAATATTATTAGTGAGTTGTCTTTTCAGGCGTATTTTTTCCTGCTCCGCCACATATTGATTCACACTTTCTATATCCTTGCCAAGTTTACGAGTAGCAAAATAAGCTACCACACTCATTACAAATGTTACAGTTATAATTACTGCAATAAAAGACCAGTCAGCCTCAAGCAGATCCTTCAAAGCACTTGAATACGGAATAGCCGTACGCACAATAAAACTCTCCCCTCTTGTTGCCGAATAAAAGTATTCTTGTCCATTGCTTACCGATTGCCGTCCCACGCGATAACCCGATCCCTTGTTTAAGGCTTCTGCTATTTCAGGACGATTGCGGTGATTATCAAGTGAATCAATCACTATGGTATTATCAAAAACCACATCACCCGAAAGCGTAATAAGCGTTATACGTAGATCATCAAATGGTTTGTCATGCGTAGCTATATAGCCGTCAAATGGTTCGCCCCCCTCTACAGCAACAAGCAAATGGCGATTGTACTGTTGAAGCTGCGCGCTTAGGAATTCAGATTTATACTCTCTCTCTCTCAAATACTGAAAACCTATAAAACAGAACACAATTGTCCAAGAAAAAGCAATAAGCTGCAAGAAGAGCCTTCTGTGGAAAGACAAATTAATCGCGGAAGCCATATCCAAAACCAGAACGAGTTACTATATATGAACCATAAACACCAATCTTAGACCGCAGACGTGTAATGTTCACGTCAATAGTACGGTCTAAAACCACCACTTCGTCACTCCACACTCTGCTCAGAATCTGTTCACGAGAGCATATCTTGCCTCTATGCTTAATCAAATATGCCAAAAGCTCAAACTCCTTCTTCACGAGCTTGACTTCCTTGCCATCCACTGTACAACGTTTGAAATCCATGTCTAAACACAATCCATCCACTGTCAGCACATTCGACTTTTCCACTAAGTTGTTTACAATGCTTTTTTGTGATGATGTACGACGCAACACACTCTTAACACGAGCTATAACATTTCTGACTGTATAAGGTTTCATTATATAATCATCCGCACCAATATTCAGCCCCATAACCATATCATCTACTGAATCGCGAGCAGTACAGAAAATAATAGGAATGTCAGCTGTTGCAACATCCGCTTTCAGCATCTTAGCCATCTTGATACCACTAATTTCACCCATCATTATATCAAGCAGAATCAACGAATAGGCCTGAAGGTTATATGTCAACGCCTGCTCTGCACTGAAAGCTACATCCACATCATAACCCTCATTCTCAAGGTTGAGTTTAAGAACTTCACACAAAGTTTCCTCATCATCAACAATCAATATACGTTTTGTTGCCATTACTTCTTTTAATTATAAAGGTTATTAAATAGAACTTTTAAGTTTGCTCATACGGTAGTTTTTTAAGCATGCAATAAACATGTCTTCCTCCCTATGAATCATTACATCACAAAAGTACAGAGATTTTCAGTGTCTTATATCAACAACAGGTGAAATTTAATAAAAATGTAACATTCATTCCGGTTATCCAAAAAGACAGCATTTAATCAAACGCTAATTATTTTGAAATAAATGTGAAACAACGTAGCTATACCTTTGCCAGCGAAAAAGTTAAAAACGACGCAATCTGATCAGATAGAAAAAAGTTATTAATCATTTATCAAAAAAAAAGAATTTATGAAAAAGATTAAATTTATTATTGCAAGCATCATGGTATGCGTAAGCACTGGCTCACAGGCTCAGGACATAAAAGAAGAACCTAAAGGCAAGGCTATTGTTCAGGTTTTTGGAAACTTCCACACAGGTTTCGGAGCAGAAAATGACGACCGAGGCTTCGAACTTGAAAGAAGTTATCTCGGATATGAATACAACTTAGGCAAAGGTCTTTCTGTAAAAGGAGTAATGGATATTGGCAAATCTTCAGACGTGAGCGATTATCAGCGCATCGCATACATCAAAAACGCAATGGTATCATGGAAAAATGAAAATTTGACATTAAACGGAGGTCTCATTTCAACTACTCAGTTTAATTTCCAGGAAAAGTTTTGGGGATACCGCTATATCATGAAATCATTCCAGGACCAGTACAAATTTGGCAACAGCGCTGACTTAGGTATTTCTGCAGCATATAAATTTGCTGACTGGATTTCTGCAGACGCAATTATCGTAAACGGCGAAGGTTACAAAAAGATTCAGAAGAACGACGGTTTGAACTACGGTTTAGGTGTTACGCTTACCCCTGCAAAAGGCTTTCAGGTTCGTCTTTACGGAGGTCTGAACGAGAGTCCTGAGAAGAACAGCAAGGACATTGTCAACATGGCCGCTTTCATGGGATACAAATCAGACAAATTCTCAATAGGTGCTGAATATAATCATCTTCTCAACGCTTCATACAAGGAAGATGCCGACCAATACGGATATTCTGTGTTTGCAACACTGAATCTATCAAAGGAAACTTCACTCTATGCGCGTTTTGACGAACTTAAATCAAAGGACGACTGGAACAAAGCCAAGGACGAGCAGGCCGCTATTCTCGGTGCTCAATTCAAATTAGGCAAATATGTAAAAGTTGCCCCTAATGTCAGAATGAGTATGCCAAAAGCTAATGGCGCAGACGACAAGTATTCAGCTTATATCAATTGTTACTTTGGTTTCTAAGAGTATTAATTAAAAATAATGCAAATTTTATGAAAAAGATAATTTATTCCATCTTCACATTGGCTATTGCCATAGCCATTACTTCATGTGGCGGTAAATCAGATAACAGCAGCCGCAACCCACAAGAACTTTCAGGAGCAGGCGCAACATTCCCTCTTCCTTTCTACAATGTGGTGTTTGAACAGTTTGCCAAAGAGAATGGCGATGCAGTGGCATACGGAGGCATAGGCTCAGGTGGCGGTGTCCGTAACTTGCGAGACAAGATTGTTGATTTTGCAGGTAGTGATGCATTCCTTTCAGACAAAGAGATGGCAGAAATGAATCCTGTAATCCATGTTCCTACTTGTATGGGCGCAGTTGTCTTGGCTTATAATCTTGATGGTGTAAATGAACTAAAACTCTCGGGTGAAATCATTGCAAACATTTTTTCCGGAGAAATCAAGATGTGGAACGACGAACGCCTGAAAGCGCTTAATCCCGATGTGACTCTTCCAGCCGAAGCAATCATCCCTGTATTCCGTTCTGACGGTTCTGGTACAACATTCGTTTTCACCGACTACCTCACAAAAGTAAGCCCTATGTGGAAGGAGAAATTCGGTGCCGGAAAGTCTGTAAATTTTCCATGCGGACAGGCCGCAAAAGGTAATCCAGGCGTAGCAGGTGTCATTAAGCAGACAAAGAACTCTATCGGCTATGTAGGTTCTGAGTATGCCTTTGCACAAAAGATTCCTTACGCAAGCCTCCAAAACCAGCAAGGCGAGTTTGTTATGCCGTCATCAGAAACAATCTCAGCAGCCTCATCTGGCTCTATTCCAGCCGACACCCGCTGTTCAATCACCAATGCCGATGCATCAGGCGCATATCCGATTTCTACATTCACTTGGATGATTATCTACAAGGAGCAGAACTATTCTAACCGCAGCAAAGAACAGGCTGCAGCAACACTTGACCTCCTGAAGTTCGTTCTTTCTGACGAAGCTCAAAGTATTACTTCCGAGGTTCACTATGCTCCACTCCCAGCAAAGGCCAAGGATTTGAGCATGCAAAATTTGAAGACTGTCACCTATGACGGTGTGGCTATACTGCAATAACAAGATGCTATGAACGATAGAATATTTAAAGTTATACTGTTTGTAGCTGCATTGATAATGCCAATTGTGTGCGGGGGCGTAGTTTACGCCCTCGTCACTGACGCATACGAAGCGTTTGAGCATTTTGGCTTTTTCAAGTTCCTTACCTCTTCAGAGTGGAGTTATACAGAAGGTGCAGAACAGTATGGTGCATTGCCATTCATCTCGGGCACACTGATGACAACTTTGCTGGCGCTTATCTTCTGCATCCCTTTCTCACTCCCCGTTGCACTGTTTGTGGGAGAATACTTCAAGGGGTCAAAAGTTGCAGCTGTGCTGAGTACTGTTACCGATTTGTTGGCTGGTATTCCTTCCATCATCTACGGCCTATGGGGCTTCTATACGCTTCGGCCGCTGATAATGGCCCTTAACATATCACCACAAGGCTCGGGAATCCTTACAGCATCGCTGGTGCTGGCAATTATGATTGTACCATACGCGGCATCTCTGAGTGCCGAATTTATCAAGATGGTGCCAAACGACCTCAAAGAGGGAGCGTACAGTTTGGGGGCCACCCGTGCTGAGATGATTCGCAAAGTTGTATTTCCTGTTGCTGGTTCTGGAATCTTTTCATCCTATGTTTTAGCTATTGGCCGTGCGCTGGGCGAAACAATGACAGTAACGATGTTGATTGGAAACACCAATAACATTCCCGATTCAATTACCTCAACTGGTAATTCAATGGCTTCAATCATTGCCAACCAATTTGGTGAAGCGGATGATTTGCGTCTCTCCTCCCTTATTGCTATAGGGCTCGTACTGTTCTTGATAACAGCTATCATCAACATGATAGGCAAGATTATGATTAAACGCGCAAGAATTGCTTAATTTATGATGAAACTTAAAATAAAAAACAGATTGGCAAAAGACCGCCTGATGCTGTGGAGCGTATGTTTGTTGGCTGCACTGACTGCTGTTCCACTGCTTGCCATTTTAGGGGAAGTACTGTTCCGTGGTTATGATCAACTCTCATGGTCGTTCTTTACAGAACCGACACCAACAGCTTACAAGGCTATGAAAGCAATAGAAGCAGGTGAACCTATACCAGGTGGTATAGCGAACGGTATTATCGGAACGCTGATTATGCTTGGTATGGCAGTTGTGTTCGCCGTTCCTGCAGGCATTTTATGTGGCGCGTTTTTGGCAGAGAATCCCAAGAACCGTTTCGCCCAAGTTGTAAGCTATCTTACCGACCTGCTACAAGGCACACCCTCTGTCATCATCGGTATCATAACCTACATTTGGGTTGTCGTGCCTATGAAGGGATATTCGGCCATAGCCGGCAGTGTAGCATTGTTCATTATGATGTTGCCGCTTATCATCCGTTCAACGGAGGAGACATTGAAGATTCTTCCTGCATCACTTAAGGAAGCAGGGTTGGCATTGGGAGGCAATAAGGCTCGCGTGATGCTCAAAGTGCAGCTGCCAGCCGCTTTCGGTGGAATCTTTACAGGTGTATTGCTTGCCATCTCTCGCGTAATCGGAGAAACAGCACCACTGATGTTTACAGCTCTTGGTTGTTCGCTCATACGCTTCTCCATAGACAAGCCTATCTCAGCTGTTCCGCTACTTATATGGGAATTTTTCAACGACCCTAATCTTCAGGAGCTGATTTGGGGAGCATCACTCTTCCTTCTGCTTTTCGTTCTCACATTAAATCTAACTGCTAAATATCTTGCAAAAAAATGGAATCAGTAAAACCTATACTTGAGTTTAAGAAAACTTGTGTATCATACACAAAACAAACAATGGCTGTCAAATACGTGTCGGCAGCCATTGAGCGGAATACCATCACCGCCATCATGGGTCCTTCAGGATGTGGCAAATCCACACTCTTGCGTGCGGTGAATCTTATGCACAATCTCTATCCCAACATACGTGTTGGCGGCGAAATATTACTGAATGGAGAAAACATCCTCTCTATGGAACCTATTGATGTGCGCCGCCGTGTTGGCATGGTCTTCCAGCGTCCTGCTCCCTTCCCAACAATGAGCATATACGACAATGTGCTTTCAGGGTATGCACTCAATGGCATCCGCTTATCAAAAACAGAGAAAGACTCCACTGTTGAACGCAGTCTGAAGAGCGTTGCCTTGTGGGATGAAGTGAAAGATGTGTTTAACAAGAAAGGAACCTTTATCTCAGGTGGTCAGCAGCAACGATTTTGTATAGCCAGCGCATTGGCAAAGAAGCCAGATGTACTGCACATGGACGAAACGACATCCGCACTCGACCCTATTGCCACAGCCCATATTGAGGAACTGATGCAGGATTTGCATAAAGAAGTTACCATCTTAATTGTAACACACAACATGGGACAGGCAATGCGTATATCATCAAAGTCAATGTTCATGTATCTTGGCGAATTGATAGAATATGGCGATACCTCAACTATGTTTTCTAACCCTACTGATGAACGGACAAAAGCATATTTGACAGGCAAGATGGGATAGCAGAAAAATGCTGGTACAATTTTTGGAAAGAACTTATTACAGCCCCATTATATCTTTTTCATTCTCCTTTCCTCTTCCAGCAAACGGCGTTTGCGCTCTATCTGCTCACCATCGCGCTTGCCGTTGTAACCGCCTAACGACCCATCTGACGCAACTACTCTGTGACAAGGCACTTCAGGAGCAAACGGATTGCGCCTGAGCGCCTGTCCTACAGCCTGCGCACTGCGGCAACCTATACGACGCGCCAGCTCACCGTATGTCACAGTCGTACCAAAAGGCACATCAAGCAGAGCCAGATACACCTGTCTCTGAAAAGGTGTAATCTCCATTGAGCGCATTACCTTGTCACGGATGTCGGTCATACAATAAGGCATTAGAACAGATTAAATATCTCCGTTTATTCTTCGCCGAACTACCGAAAAAGCCTTTTGATAGAGCGCAGAATCAGGCATTGTGGCAAGCATCTCCCTGAAACGGCACATTGGCACAGCAAATGTCAGTTCATTTGCAGGCACAAGAAGCCGAGCCGAAGGATCGAACATCCCTAAAAAACACCTTCTTCCACATTTCCTGTTCTCAACAGTGGCGAGGGCTACAATAGCGGCACAACCGGAAGAAAACTTAGCAGCGACAGCATCCTCGGCATTGTTGTCATAGTATGCCCATGCGCAAAGTCCAGACAAAATATCAGGTGTAGCAAAAAACACAACAGCCTCAACCCCATCCCAAGTATCCAGTTTATCTATCCTATCAAAATTCAGATATGGCTTGCCTGTAATCTCAATGCCAAGGCTGTTGACATAGTCGCACACCATTTCAGGCGATTGCTTGTAATGCTCAGCCTCAGAGACGAACAAAGGCACACGTTCCGGCATCGGCCTGAAAGCTGTATATAATCCACCTCCTCCACACTGGACATTTTCAGATGTAAGCGTCAGAGAATTGCCTTCACAAACTTTGCGTATTGCCCCAACCATGCACCGCGGCACACGACTGTCTGCATTAACAGGAGCATCACCATACCAAACAGCAATGGGGAGTGGGGGTGTCGCGCCAAAAGCTTCACGAAATCGCAACAAAAATTCTTGTGGTGTCATAAACGTACTTATTTGTTTCATGCTAAATAGTTTAGAAGTCACAAATATAGTAAATTAAAAGACATTGCTCACTCCGTTTTTTATAAATGTCAGTGACTTTTACATATAAGTCAGTGAATTATATATGTATTTCAGTGACATTTATATAAAAGTCAATGAAATATATAACTTTTACAGCAGACAAAGGATTTTAGCAGCAAACTTATTTGCTGTAATAAATTTGTAAAAAAGATAAAACTCATAATCTTGAAGCCTCCGAAAGACCTCAACCATGAAAAGAAATGTTATAAAATCACAAAAGCGAACTTTTTTGTTTCAAGAAAGAATATTTGTTTTATATTTGCATAAAATAGGGAAATTGTTGACTTTAATCATTTTAAATTATACCGTATGAAAAAAATCAAACTATCACTGCTGTTTTTGCTAACGCTTTTTAGTGTAAGCATGAATGCACAGAAAGATGTGACGAAGTATTTCATGACAAACTATTCGTTTGACGAAAACTTCCACTACACATCAGGACAGACAACCAATGTTGCCCAGGAAATAAAACAGATTGAGGGCTGGACACAAGGGTTTACAATCGACTACACCATTACCGGAATCTATGAATTCGGATTCAAGGGCAAGTTCAACACAGCTTCTGTACCAGCCGCAGGCTATGACGGAGAAGCCGGTGGCGGTCTGGCTCTTTCTACAGGATGGGACCAGAATTTCCCTTATACTCAGGAAATAACCCTTCCGGCAGGAACCTACACAATCAAAGTGCCTACTTACAACGGATGCGGTTCTACTGCTGGCAGTTCTATGCTGGCATGGATGCCTAACGGAGGCAGCACCGTAAGCTCAAAGCTCAACGGATACCCAGCAAACGCATGGACAATGGACGAAATCTCGTTCACTCTTACCAAAACAACCACAGGTAAAGTACGTATCGGCTTCAAAGCAGGAGGTGGCGGTTCAGCTAATTCTGCAAAACTCGTTATCGACTATGTTCAGCTCATCGGCGAGAACATGACTATAGACAAGACCACTCTTTCAGAAAGATTGTCAGAAGCCAACTCTTTCTATGGTGACGGCACAGGCACAGATGCTGATCTGTTAAAGGCAGCTATTGACGAAGCTCAGAAAGTATATGACGATGCAACAGCCGACCTTGAGACTGTTCTCAATGCCGAACTCGCCCTGAAAGAAGCTATCTCTACATACCGCAAGAAGAACGCTTCTGAGGACAACCCGATAGACTATACAAGCCTGATTCTGAACCCTTCGTTCGAAACAAACAGCTTTGCAAACTGGAAGAATGTGAACTTTGTAACTCAGAGCAACAATTCGTTTGCAAGAAAGTCTGGTACTTACTATATAGAGAAATGGACTTCACAAGGCAACAAGATAGGCGATGCAAGCGTTCGCCAGGTTGTCAAAGATTTGCCAAACGGAAAATACAAGCTTGTAGTTGCTGCTCAGAACTATAATCAGGCATCAACATCACAGAAGTGCGAAGGCGCATATATATTTGCAGCAGACCAGCAGACACCTGTATATACACCTAACGACTACACTATTACATTTACAAGCATTGCCGGCGAAACAGAAATAGGTTTCGTTGCAGAAGGAGCTACAGGAAACTGGCTTGCAGCGGACAACTTCCGTCTCTATCTGATAGGATACGTTGACATCAACACCGTCATGGAAGAGCTTAACCGCCTTATAACAAAAGCTGAAGGTTTGGCCGCAGACAAGACAATGTCAACAGAAGCATCTGCAACTGTTGCAGCAGCTGTTTCAAGCGCAAAGGAACTCACAGCCGAATCTGCAGAAACAGACATACAGACTGCAACAAAGAAACTCATTGCTGCCATTGAAACAGCTGAATCAAGCATAGCAAGATATGACCTGCTTGCAAGCCTTATCAATACAGCAACATCACTAACTGCAGAATACATGCAGACAGAGGCCCTCACAACCCTTCAGAACAGCATCAACGCTGCAATGCTGATTGACGGCAAATCAACAAACTCAGAAGTGGAAACAGCAATCAAGAACATAGAGGCTGCCACAGAAGACGCTAAGAGCTGCATCAGCGCATATACAGCACTGAAGAACGAGATAGACAAAGCAGGAAAACTCTATGACGAAAGCAAGAATGGCGCAGATGTGTTCTCTGTAGAGATAGCAAAAGCAACAGAAGCATACAACAACAAAACAATAAGCACGGAAGAGGCTGCTGCAACAACCGAAGCACTCAAGAAAGCCGAACTCGCCTTCAATCTTGCAAATGCAACAGAAGGTACAGGAAACGCCCCTAAAGTGACAAAAACAAACCACTACGTTCCTACAGGAGCAACAGAAGCCCTTATGCGTGCCGACTTCTCAGGTTCAAACATCCTTGAGCGCGGAGTTTGCTGGAGCAAGGAACACAATCCTACAGTGCTTGACAACCGCACAACATTGAGCTACAACGTAAACGGCTACATCTATCACATCAAGGGATTGGAGTCAGCCACAGTATATTACCTTCGCCCATACGTCATGAACAGAACTTACACCGTTGCATACGGAGACGAAGTGAAGATTGTAACTCACCCAATGGGAACTTGCAAATGTTCATGGAACGATGGCGCTCCTACAGAATCAGCAAACACTCGTTGCCGCAATGCAGTGAAAGAAACAATAGACTACTTCAACGAATGGACAGGCATAAAAGGATTCAAGCTCACAGGAAACTACGGTTCAGGCACACCTACTGCTGACTGTTCATACGGAGGATGGATGCGTATCGGACCTAACGCCGCATATCAGGCAATAGGCACAGTGCTTCACGAAACAGGTCATGGAGTAGGAGTGGGCACACACTGGCGTTGGAACAACTGTTCAGACACTCGCGCAAACACAAGTCATGGAAAATGGCTCGGACGCGAGGCTAACGAAATACTCGACTTCCTTGAGAACGACTATACAGAAGCTAAGTATCTCACCGGCGACGGAACTCACGGATGGGGACAGAGCGCAACATTCGACTGGTTCGTTAACGGAGCTGACAAGGACAAGCACACACCAATCCAGTACATCGGAGGATGCTGCCTGCTCTACGGTCTCTTCATTGACGGACTCAATCCTACAAGCTCTTATTCAAACGGTATTGCAGGCTACACATACAACTTTGACGATTCAACCAAGTACTACATCATGAACAAGGAGCACGGACTCGGCGAAGGACTATTGTATGCACGCAGAAGCAACTCTGTAGGCTGGTATCCAATGCTTGCAACTAATGAAGAAATAAGCGACAGCGCTGCATGGTATCTTGAATTCAACCCTAACACCGGCATGTATATGTTCCGCAACGCACTAATGAACAGATACCTCACCCACACTTCTTCAAACATAAGCCTGAAAGCCATAGCTGAAGGCAAAAAGCCTGGTTCTACAGAATCATTCCAGCTCATGCCAGACCGCACAAACGTTACAATCGGAACAAACGACACAGAAATAACCACACACGGATACTGGTTCACTTGGAACGATGGAAGCGACAGATCAATGACAGCCTCAAAATTCGGAACTTACACCGGATACGGAAAAGTGGCACCTGCCGGCTTTGACTTCTCTGACAACGCAACAGATCAGCAATGGATTATCATCTCTGAACACGAACTTGAAGAATACAAGAGAGCTGCCATTGCTACAGGAATAGGTTCTATATCAGTTAACGACAGCAACCCTAATGGAACAGCTACTGTAAAGAACATTTATTCAATAGATGGAACTCAGCTGCAAAGCGTTCAGCCAGGAATAAACATCATCAGATATTCAGACGGCACAATACGCAAAGTACATGCTAAGTGAAAAATTATGAGTATGTGAGTTTTTCTGAATTCAGAACATTTTGTTCTAAAGAACATCGCCTTCATAACAGAGCGGTATTCATACACAAAAAACTCATATAATAATAATCTTAATAGCTAATAAACAGTAAGGGTGGGGAAGCTTTCCTCACCCTTTATTGCTAAAATAAACAAACAACATTTTTGTTTAAAAGATAAAAAGAACACATATTAATCAATATTAGTAACAAAAATTGGTTTAATATGTAAAAAATTATTTATCTTTGAACCGAATATTACTTAACCAAATTAACCTGTTCTAAATGAATATCAAAAGATTTACAATTTTCTCACTGTTGGCTGTATTGGCAACAGGAGGTGCGGTAGCTCAGGATAATTCAGGCTATCCTATCACACAGGTACCTTTCACAAGCGTGAAAGTAACTCCATCTACATTCTGGGGACAGCGTCTGCAGGCAAGCCGCGACGTTACTATCCCATTGGCTTTCAGCAAATGTGAAAGCGAAAATCGTTACACAAACTTCTCAAACGCGGCAGAGCATCTGAAAGACCCTTCAAAAGTGTTCAAGGTTGACGGCGTAATGGGTTACTCTTTCGACGATACAGACCCATACAAGACACTTGAAGGTGCAAGCTACTTGCTTCAGACTTATCCAAATGCAAAATTCAAAGGCAAGAGCCTTGACAAATACTGCGACTCTGTAATTGCAGTCATAGCTTCTGCACAAGAGCCAGACGGATACCTCTTCACTGCACGCACTCAAAATCCTGAGCATCCACACGGATGGGCAGGAACAAAACGCTGGGAGATGGTTGAAGACCTCAGCCATGAGTTCTACAACCTTGGTCACCTTTGCGAAGCAGCTGTTGCACACTACTACGCAACAGGCAAGAAGAGCCTCCTCAACATCGCTATGAAATATGCAGACTGCGTTGTTCGCGAAGTAGGCGACAAGCCAGGTCAGGCAAGCGTTGTTCCAGGACACCAGATTGCAGAAATGGGTCTTGCAAAACTTTACATCGCAACAGGAAAGAAGGAATATCTTGACATGGCGAAGTTCTTCCTTGACAAGCGTGGTAAGAAAGATCCAACATGGGAAACAAAGCGTGGCAGAATGTGGGATAAGGACGGATATTACCACCAGCTCAGCGAGTACAGCCAGGCACACAAGCCTGTACTTGAGCAGGATGAAGCCGTAGGTCACGCAGTACGTGCCGGTTACATGTATGCAGGTATGGCTGACGTTGCAGCTCTCACAGGCGACAAGGGCTATATCGAGGCTATCGACCGTATTTGGGACAACATCATCACAAAGAAATATTACATAACAGGTGGTGTGGGAGCAACATCAAGCGGTGAAGCATTCGGAGCAAACTACGAACTTCCTAACATGTCAGCATATTGCGAAACTTGCGCTGCTATTGCTCAGGTATATCTCAACTACCGCCTTTTCCTTCTCCATGGAGAAAGCAAGTACTACGATGCACTCGAACGTACACTCTACAACGGTGTTATCTCAGGTATCTCAATTGACGGTGGACGCTTCTTCTATCCAAACCCACTTCAGTCAATGGGTCAGCACCAGCGTCAGGCATGGTTCGGATGTGCTTGCTGTCCAAGTAACGCAGCACGTTTCATGCCATCAGTTCCTCAGTACGTTTACGCAGTTAAGGACAATAACTTCTACGTGAACCTCTTCATGGGTAACACAGCAAAAGTTAAAGTTGGTGGCAAGAATGTAGAATTCCAGCAGGTTACAAACTACCCTTGGGATGGTGACATCACAATGAACATGTTGAAGGCAAACAGCCAGTTCGCTCTCAACATCCGTATTCCAGGATGGGTAAGAGGCCAGGTAGTACCAAGCAACCTTTACAACTATGCTGACGGCAAGCACCTCAGCTATTCTGTAAAAGTAAATGGCGAAGAAGTAAAGAGCGAACTCAAGGACGGTTACTTCGTTATCGACCGCAAATGGAAGAAGGGTGACAAAGTTGAAGTTCACTTCGACATGGAACCACGCATCGTGAAGGCTAACGGACTCGTAGCAGCAGATAAGGGACGCGTATCAGTTGAGCGTGGACCACTCGTTTACTGTGCTGAACATCCAGACAACACATGCGACGTTCTCAGCGTTCTTATCAATCAGGAACCTAAGTTCGTTATGGGCAACAAGGAAATCATGAACACAACCGTTCAGACACTCACAACTAACGCCCAGACTCTTAACTTTGATACAAACGGCCGTCTTACAACAACAGACGAAAGTCTTGTACTCATCCCTTACTATGCATGGGCACACCGCGGAAACGGTAACATGACAGTATGGATTCCAATCGACCTCAACGCTACAAACCCTAAGCTTCCACCATCAATAGCTTCAGAGAGCAAGATAAACGCGTCTTCAAGAATTCCTTCAAGAAATTCTATCAACGACCGTCTCGTTCCATCTGATGGCAACGACCGTTCAATCCCTTACACTCACTGGTGGCCAAAGAACAACTCAACAGAGTGGCTTTCTTACACATTCAAAGAGCCTGCTACAATCAGCAGCTCAACAGTGTATTGGTTTGACGATGGTCCTTGGGGCGGATGCCGAGTTCCAAAATCATGGAAACTCTATTACAAGAACAACGCAGGCGAATGGGAAGAAGTAAAGAACCCTACAGGTTACCCTTGCAACAAGGGAGTTGCTTGTTCAGTAAACTTCGACCCTGTGAAGACTTCAGAAATGAAGCTTGAAATCGTACAGCCAGAACGTCATTCATGCGGAGTATTTGAATGGAGCGTTAAGTAAAACATAACATATTACAATAAAAACGGTAGATGTCTCCTTGACATTTACCGTTTATTGTAAATTTCAGAATATAACAAAGAACAGGCAAAGGATAAGAGCTATTTAATTTTAGGGAATTAAAGTGTAATAATATGAAAAACAAACATAATACAAAAAGAATTGGAAAGGCGTTGCTTATGACATTCGTTGCTTTTGCTTCAACCAATATAAGCTATGCACAAGAAGTGCAAATAACAAAAGCACAAGCACAAACAATGTACACAAGCAAAAGTCTCAGACATATCACAATTCATGACCCTTCAATCACTTACGACCCGGAAAGCAAACAATACTACATATACGGCACGCACCGGGGTACCGGAAGATCGGCCGACCTTCAGAACTGGACAGGATTCAGTTCTCCATGGGGCGAAATAAATTCATCAGGAACGATAACCAGCAATGTTTCCAATGCAAGCGCTTTTGTTACAAACCAAACCAAAACCATCACCATAGACGGAAAAGAAGTTCAATTTGGAAACTTTGATGCTGCAGAGTGGGCTGGCGCTTACGGCGGATGGGACGTTGGAGGCAATATGTGGGCACCAGACATTATCTACAACCCGCACATGAAAAAATGGTGCCAATATCTCAGCATCAATGGTCCTACATACAACTCTGTAATAATTCTGCTAACATCAGACAACATTGAAGGACCGTTTGTATATCAAGGTCCTGTTGTATATTCAGGATTCCTGAACGCAAGCGACAGCAGAATCTCATACAAGAAAACAGATATGGAACTCGTTCTCGGCAAACTGTCCGCACTTCCTGCACGCTACAACCAAGGAAATTCATGGGGACATCAGTGGCTTAACTCCATTGACCCTTGCGTGTTCTTTGACGAGGAAGGCAAACTGTGGATGGTCTATGGCTCATGGTTTGGCGGACTATACATGCTTGAACTCAATGAAGAAAACGGTCTGAGAGACTACGACGTGAAGTATTCAAGCGACTACGACAGCAAAGGCAGAGCTTGCACATCAGACCCATATTTCGGAAAGAAGGTTGCTGGTGGATTCTGGGTGTCAGGCGAAGGTCCATACATTGAACATATTGGAGATTACTACTATCTGTTTGTCACAAACGGAGGTCTTGAAGCTAATGGAGGCTACGAAATGAGACTATTCCGTTCAAAGAACCCTAATGGCCCGTACGTAGATTCTAAAGGCATAAATGCAATCTATACTTCCGGAGCAACCAATTTCGGCGTAAACTGCGACACACGAGGAAACAAGCTCATCGGACCATACGACAAATGGGGATTCATGACACGCGGAGAAAGAGCACAAGGACACAACTCTGTCATTGCTGCCGAAGATGGTAAAACTTATCTTGTTTATCATACCAGATTCAACAAAGGAACAGAAGAACACCAGGTAAGAGTGCATCAGCTTTTTCTCAATGAAAATGACTGGCTCGTAGCTGCACCGTTTGAATATACAGGCGAGACAACTACAGACGAAGACATCAGAACCAAAGAGATGTTTACAACAGAAGAAATCATCGGCCACTACAAACTACTCGTACACAAATATTCCATGGACCACAAGAACGGCGAGGAAGTTTTGCCTGTAAGCATCGAACTCAACGCTGATGGCACAATAACAGGAGCTTACAAAGGAAAATGGAGTGTAAAAGAAGGTACATCTTTTGTGCAGATAATTTTAGGCGCAACAACATACGACGGAGTACTTGTGGAACAACACATGGAACCAACAACTATCAAAGCCATCAGCTTCACAGCAAGCAACAAGTCGGGAGTTAACATTTGGGGATACAAGATGAGAGACGAATACAATCTTGCATACCAACTGAACAACAGCACTATCAACGTTCGAAACAATCAGTCTGTAAGCGCCAACCTCAATCTTTACGACATGAAGCTCAATACAGGCATAAACCTGGAATGGACTTCAAGCAATCCGAAGATTCTGTCGAACAAAGGTTTCTACAATCCTGAAGGCCTGACGGAGAAAGAAACTGTTGAGCTTACAGTCAAAATCTCTTCAGGAAAATACTACTGGGCAGACACCCTCACTGTCAACGTCATGCCTGATACCAACGAAGACAAATCTCATCTTGAAGGAATTGTTTCATACTATGACTTCGACTCTATTGCAAGCATTAATGCATACAACAGCGAAGAGAAAGCCACAAGACGCAGAAGAGGAAGCGCTAAGAGCACTGAATTGGAAGAAGACAGTCTCAGAAACGGAAGTTTCTTCCACCAGCAATTGGGGTCAAACGGAAATGAAAGCTATACAGTAGTTCCTAATCCATTCTACGAAAAGAAAATAGAGAACGGATTCACTATTTCATTCTGGCTCAAATGCAATGAAACAAACCTGTGGGACGCGATATGCGCCTTCTACAATCCAGGAAAGAGAATACGCTTTTACATGACAGGCAATGCGCACGTCGGATACAGAAACGGAAATGAGAGCTGGCTCGACATAAATCACCCTGACACATTTGTAACGAACTACATCCCTACAGGAGAATGGTGCATGGTAACACTGACACTCTCTCGTGACGGCGGTCTTACGATGTATGTAAACTTAAGCAAGAAGAATAACATCAGCTACAAATACAATGGTGAGCAGAATGGCTCCGAAATAACAAAACGCGGACAGTTCGATTTCAACGAAATCATTGACAACATAGAGCTATGCCCTAATTTCTATTTCGGCTACGGCTCTCTGTGGGGCTCTGCAGACATCTGTTTCGACGACCTTCTGATTTACGACCGTGAAATGTCAATGTCGGAAGTACTCAACCTATGGAAGATGCGCAACCGTGTGACAGACTTCACTAAAGGCACAGCAAGCTCCATCGACGACATCTTCACAGAAACAAAACCTGCAAACGTGAGATTCAAAGGAATATACGATTTCACCGGACGCAAAGTAAGCACGCCGGTCAAAGGAAATATGTATATCATTGACGGAAAGAAAGTTGTTTATTAATCATATCAAACAACCACGACAAAGGGGAATCATCTGGTTCCCTTTTGTCGTTTAATGCAGTGAAACAAAACTTTAATCACATCAAACCCATTTTTCAACAATCCCTCCCATAGATATTAAAGCAAAAAACATATCTTTGCAGATGCAAGCATATAAAAGAATCTTTACAAAACCTAAAAACTATACTTATGAAACTATCAATCTTAGCGACAGTGCTGATGGCAACATTTTCGCTGACCACACAGGCTCAAAAATATCTTGACACAAATGCACCCATTGAAGAAAGGATAGAGGATGCACTAGGCAGAATGACCACTCATGAGAAGATAAAGGTGCTGCATGCGCAAAGCAAGTTCACAAGCGCCGGAGTACCCCGTCTCGGCATTCGCCAGCTAAATATGGACGACGGACCTCACGGAGTGCGCGAAGAACTGCAATGGAACGAATGGAGCCCTGCAAAATGGACCAACGATTCCGTTGTGGCATTCCCTTCACTCACATGCCTTGCTTCAACCTGGAACCGCGAAATATCATCAGAATATGGCAACGCCCTGAGCGAAGAATTTGCCTTCCGCGACAAGAACATCATTCTCGGCCCGGGAGTCAACATAGCACGAACAGCTGTCAACGGGCGTGCGTTCGAATATCTCGGTGAAGACCCATATCTTGCAGGCGAAATGATTGTGCCATACATCAAGTCGGCACAGAAAAACGGTGTGGCATGCTGTGTGAAGCACTTCGCGCTCAACAACCAGGAGACAGACCGGTTCACTGTGAATGTGAATGTAAGCAACCGTGCCCTCCGCGAAATCTATCTGCCGGCATTCAAGAAAGCGGTGCAGGAAGCGGGCGTATGGACCGTTATGGGTTCATATTCATTGTGGAATAATGTTCACATGTGCCAGAACGACGAACTTCTCAACAAGATTCTGAAAGAAGAGTGGGGGTTCAAGGGTGCTCTCATCAGCGACTGGGACGGAACCACAGACACATGGCAGGCAGCCACAGGAGGCCTTGACATAGAGATGGGAACATATGCTGTAAGCAAAGGCGGAAAAAAAGATTTTGGATACGACGACTACTTCCTTGGCGACCCATTCGAAAAACTCATCAACGAGGGCAAACTGCCAATGTCCGTACTCGATGAGAAAGTGCGCCGAGTACTGCGAACAATGTTCCTCACAAGCATGAATCCCAACAGAGTCATAGGTTCACTTTGCTCTGAAGCACACTACGACGTATGTCGCCGTGTGGCAGAAGAAGGAATCGTTCTTCTAAAAAACAATGCCAACATCCTTCCGCTTGATGCCTCCAAATACGACCGCATCCTCGTCGTAGGCGAAAATGCCACTCGCTCACTCACAAAAGGCGGCGGCTCCAGCGAACTCAAGACTCTCAGGGATATCTCACCGCTCGATGCACTGAAAAAGACATTCGGCAACAAGATAGACTATGCAAAAGGATATGATTCAGGACGCACTATTTACGAACGCCAGGACAAAGTCAACAAACAAATAATCGACAGTCTGAAGCAAGAAGCAATAGAGAAAGCCAAAAATGCGGATCTTATCATCTATGTAGGCGGAATGAACAAGAACCACGGACAAGACTGCGAGAACAGCGACCGTAGAGAATACAATCTATCATACGGACAGAACGAACTCATTGCCGAACTCGCGAAAGTACAGAAGAATATCATCGTGGCAAACTTCGCCGGCAATCCGTACGCTATGCCGTGGCTCAACAACATCCAGGCCCTTCTGCAGTGCTGGTATCTCGGCAGCGAAGCCGGAACAGCGCTCGTCAACGTATTGACCGGAAAAGTTAATCCAAGCGGAAAACTCCCTATAACCATTGCCAAGAAGTATGAAGACTATCCATACGTGAAATATGGAAAAGAAGCATATCCAGGCGTAAACAAGCAGGTGACATATAAGGAAGACATATACGTAGGCTACCGCCACTTCACAACAAACAAGGTGAAGGCACAGTTCCCGTTCGGCTTCGGACTGTCATACACAACATTCAAATATGGCAAACCAACGATAAACGGAAACATCGTAAGCATCAACATTACCAATACAGGCAAGATGGACGGCAAAGAAACGATACAGCTCTACGCTGGTCTTGACGAATGTGACGAAGACAGTCCACAAAAGGAACTCAAAGACTTCACAAAGATTTCACTTAAGGCAGGCGAAACAAAGACTGTAAGCTTTGACCTCAGCAAAGTAGATTTCCACTATTTCTCAACAAAAGAAAACAAATGGAAAGAATATAAAGGCAAATGCAAACTCTATCTCTCCTCATCTGCCGATGACAACCACAACAAAATAGTTACTATTCACTAAAAATTAAGTTACCTTTATAATGATAGGGCTGTCTTCCGATTTGGAAGTCAGCCCTATTTTGACTATCTTTAAGTTACCATACTAAAAGTTTAACCATAGGAAAAGTACGCATTTCTTCGGACTGCCGACAAGGTGGGACTGAAAGCTTTATTTAGACTTTGACAGTGATTAACATATATTAACAGATACAAGTGTTGAAAATTCATAATTAAATTGTACTTTTGTTGCTGAGACTTGAACTAACGTAATACAACAGCAATGCGTTGTTGTTTTAGGAAAGGTCAGTCTTATATATATGGAAAGGCGTTTACTGCGCTTTGTTCTTGCACTCCTGGAACTTCGCAACTTCTACGATGTATGCAGAACAATGGCAATGTAGATGTCCTCGTGTTTGTATATACTCAGTATGCAACCATTCACGTATCTTGTTTGCCCAAGATACGTGATGGTGTATATGTTTTGTATAATACATCCTGCGTGGGGCTTCTTCGTTGCTCGTTCTAATACATCGGGTAATGCGAAGACCTCAGGATTTAGAATGAGTAACAGGATTTTCTCCTCACGCATTTTTTGTATATATCAATCAAAGTCTGACATTTGAAGCAGAATCTTAGAGGAGGGAGGAAGCAATTGTATATACAAAATGAAGCGTTTGTTAAATTACAACTTGT
>JAFTTD010000088.1 GCA_017466965.1 Bacteroidaceae bacterium | reverse complement strand
TTTTAAGTTTTTGAGTTTTTAAGTTTTTGTGGTTGTTAGGGGAATTCTGAGTATTCGGATTATTCGGAATACTCAGATTATTCAGATTACTCAGAATACTCTGATTATTCTGATTATTCAATTCCCTCAATTACTCCGTCTTCAGGTTCTTTACAGGGTTTTCGTTCATAGCCTTATGGCTTACCAAGGCGAGGCATAGATGCGAGATTATCGTTACTATTGCAAATGCTGCGATGAAATGCCAAAGAGGTAAGCGGTATTCCAGGCCGACGGCTTCTGGTAGAGGCTCTGAACCGTAGTAAGTAAGTGGCACAGCAATGATGAGCCCTAATAGCTGGGAGAAGAAACAGAAGCGCATGAGCGTGTTCATCTCTTTCTGTGTGTCCGAACCGAAAACTTTGCGGATGGCGATGTCGCGTTTGCGCTGTGAAATGAGATAAACCGACATTGCGATAAGTCCGAGTATGGAAATAAGAAGCGATGTGCCTGAGAATATAAATATAAGTTTCTCAATACGGAACACTTTTTGGAACGGTTCAAACAGTATGTCGTCATACCATTTTGACGTAAACTCCGCAGACTGGCTTATTTCCGCAAAGACAGAATCGGCTTGCTGGCGATATGTGGCAAGATCGCCGTCGGTCAGTTCTACCAAAGCATAATCAAATAGACTGTTTGACACCTGCGACAAGTCTTTTACTTCGGAAATCATTGTGCAGTTGTTGCGACCTCCCCATCCCTCGGTAAAGTCCTTGTAGTGTCCGGCTGGAATGATGCTCAGGTGCTGGTTCTCAGATTTTATATTATCCACATCGAATGAGACACCAGTCTTTGTAAAGAATGATTCGCTGAGATAGCCTATTTCCTGATATGTTCCTTCATCTGTGTGTCTGGCCCAATGCTGAATGTTCTTTTTTTCAAGAACGTCTATATTGAATATCTTCACGAAGTTTGTATCTACATAGTATCTTTCGTATCCAACATAGACGAGGGAGTCGGCTACCTTGAATCGTGGAGTATTGTTCCATCCACCATGGAAGGGAGTTGTTGCCGCAAGACTCACCCGGTTTACAGCCGGAAGTTTCTCAAGCTCATTCTTGAATGCAATCTTTTGAGACATTGTCAGTCCTTGAAGTTCATAGCATAGCAGGTTGTTCCATGTATATCCGAGAGGTTGGTTCATGCGCTCGTTCACGAGCATGGCGAAGAATATGGCGCAGGCGAGCATCGTCACTGTCAGTCCGCTCTGAACAATATACAGCACACGCAGATAGACCATCTTTGTTTTGCGGCGGAATGTTCCTTTCACAACATCCAACGGATGGTATTGCGACACGATGGTTGCAGGGATGAATCCTGAGATAATAGAAAGCAACACAATGAATGCAACATAAGCGCCTATTATTTCAGGTGAAAGAGCGCCTATGAGGTCAATAGGTTCCTGCAGCAATTCCGTTGCTATAGGTTCAGCCGCCTTAGCAATGAAGAATGCGAAGAGGAAGGATAATAGTGTCAGAAGGAACGATTCGCCTATCATGCGCCAGAATATGTCGCTCTTGTCCGAACCGAGCAGTCGGCGTGTTGCCATCTCCTTAGCGCGGTATGTTGTTTGTGCCACGCTCATGGAAACATAGTTGCAAACCGCCATGATGAGGACAAGCAAACCGGCTACGATGAAAATAATGACAATAGCACTTGAACCGCTGTTGTATCCTCTGCCGCGCTTTTCTTCTATTCCTGAGAAATAATAATCTTCTACAGGCATCCAACGGACAGTGTCGGGTTTTATCATCCCATTGTCTTCCTTTGACCATACAAAGGGTAAAATCTCAGCAAGAATGTCCTGCAAACCTTCGCTTTTCGCCACCATGTCCGTTTCGGGATGAACAAGAAAGAACACTTGACCGACTCCCCAATTATTCATGTTGACATTTTCTATTGATGCGTGCCACTGTATATATTGCATGGCATCGAAAGGAAGAACAATCTTGGCATCGGGTATGATGGAGTTGTCAATATCCTTCATCACTCCGGCGATGGTGTAGCTCATGTCCATGTCGCCAAAAGGAATAGTCACCTGCTTGCCTACGGCGCGCTCTGTACCGAACATTCTGTGTGCCATGCTTTCAGAAATGACGATGTTGCTTTTGTCGGAAAGCACAGTCTTTGGGTCGCCCTCTATGAGCGGAAATGAGAAAATCTGGAAGAAATTGTCTGAAACGACAAGTTCGTTTCCGCGATACTTGTTGTCGCCAATTTTCAATGTTGTTCCTGTGAAGCCTGTAGCTACGGCACTTACGGCACACCAGTCTTCAATGTAAGGACATTTAGCCATCAGCTTGTCTCCTAAATTGACATGGGCATCAATGGCACTCTCTCCTGTGTTGATGAAATACATGCGGTCGAAGTTCTCCTGATAGTTATCGACCGATAATTGGCGCACCACAACATTTGTCATCAGCAGCACGAACATGAGAGAGATGCTCAGTCCTGCTACATTGACAATGGTGAACAAGATGTTGCGCCCAAGAAATTTGTACTAAGTCATTAGCATA
>JAFTTD010000087.1 GCA_017466965.1 Bacteroidaceae bacterium | reverse complement strand
TATGGAACATATTTCTCACATGAGTCAGAGACAGCAGGTCTTGGCGCACGTATTGCAGAACAATGGTTCCAGGACAGTTTTAGAGGAAAGAAACTCTATGCCGCAGGTGGTGAAGATATTGTGCTTTGTGCCGTTAAGCCAGGAAAAGAAGGAACCCTTTCACCTGATAATTATGTTGATGGCATCACTGGTGCAACTTTGACAACAGAAGGCGTTAATAACATGATTAAGGAGTGCATGACTCTTTATAAGGATATTTTAACTAACAAATAAAGGAGGACAAGAATATGAGTTTGTTTTCTAAAGAGAATGGCGAAGTCTTCATGGGACCGCTCAACTTGAACAACCCTGTAACAGTTCAAGTCCTCGGTATTTGCTCAGCCCTCGCTGTTACCTCGCAGCTTAAGCCTGCAATCGTAATGGGATTGTCTGTAACCGTAATTACTGCTTTTGCAAACGTGATTATTTCATTGATTCGCAAAACAATTCCAAACCGTATACGTATCATTGTGCAACTCGTTGTTGTAGCTGCTCTTGTTACCATAGTAAGCAATGTGCTCAAGGCATATGTTTATGACGTGAGCGTTCAGTTGAGCGTGTACGTTGGACTTATCATTACCAATTGTATTTTGATGGGACGCCTTGAGGCGTTTGCTATGCAGAATGGTCCATGGGAGAGTTTCCTTGATGGAATCGGAAATGGATTGGGCTACGCTGTCATCCTTGTTATAGTAGGTTTTGTCCGCGAACTGCTCGGATTCGGCACCATTATGGGATTTCAGGTAATTCCAGACTGCGCATATGTTGAGAATGGTGGCTTATACATCAACAACGGTATGATGACAATGCCTGCAATGGCGCTCATCATTGTCGCGTGTGTAATATGGGCGCATCGTGCATATAATAAAAATATTGAGTAATAAAACATACCTTTTAACGAAAAAAGAAAAGATTTATGGAACATTTTATTAGTTTGTTTGTCCGTTCTATCTTTGTGGACAACATGATTTTTGCTTTCTTCTTAGGTATGTGCTCATATTTGGCTGTATCTAAGACAGTAAAGACATCTTTTGGACTTGGTGTGGCTGTAACATTCGTGCTCCTCATCACAGTTCCTGTAGATTATCTGCTTCAGACAAAAGTTCTTGCAGATGGTGCTCTTGCAGAAGGCGTAGATCTTACATTCCTTGCATTCATCTTGTTTATTGCCGTTATTGCTGGTATTGTGCAACTAGTTGAGATGATAGTGGAACGCTTTTCTCCTTCTCTCTATGCTGCACTTGGAATATTCCTTCCATTGATTGCTGTAAACTGTGCCATCATGGGTGCTTCGCTTTTTATGCAGCAGCGCATTCAGCTTGATCCTGCAACATCAACTCAGGCTATTTCAAGCATTGGCGATTGTGTTGCATACGCTCTCGGTTCAGGTATCGGCTGGACATTGGCTATTGTCGGACTTGCTGCCATACGCGAAAAAATGGCCTATTCTGACGTGCCAAAGCCTCTTCAGGGTCTCGGCATCACGTTTATCATCGTGGGTCTTATGGCCATGGCATTCATGTGTTTCTCTGGTCTTAAAATCTAAAAGAAAGGACATAGCAAATGGATATTACATTTATTTTATATAGTATTGGAGTGTTTTTGGCAATCGTACTTGTACTTGTCATCATTCTCCTCGTTGCTAAGAAGTACCTTTCTCCAAGCGGTAATGTTACTATTACCATCAACGGAAAGGACAAGCTTGAAGTTGAGCAAGGCTCAAGCCTTCTCTCTACCCTTGCTGCAAAGGACATCTACCTTCCAGCTGCATGTGGTGGAACAGGTTCATGTGGCCAATGCAAATGCCAAGTGGTTTCTGGTGGCGGTGAAATTCTTGATTCAGAAAGAGGTCACTTCACACGTAAACAAATCAAAGAGGGTTATCGTCTTGGCTGTCAGTGCAAAGTGAAGGGAGACCTTGAAATTGCAGTTGAAGATTCAGTTATGGGTGTTAAGGAATGGGAGTGCACCGTTATTGGTAACCGTAACGTGGCTACCTTCATCAAGGAGTACAAGGTTGCTCTGCCTCCAGGCGAGCATATGGACTTCGAACCAGGTTCTTATGCTCAGATTAAGATTCCTGCATTCTCTATCGATTACGACAAAGACTTCGACAAGAGCCTTATTGGCGACACATATCTCCCTGCTTGGAAGAACTTTGGTCTCTTCAATCTCAAGTGCGTTAATGACACTCCAACCATTCGCGCTTACTCAATGGCGAATTATCCAGACGAGGGTGATATCATCACGCTCAACGTGCGTATCGCTACACCTCCATTCAAACCCAAAGAGCAAGGTGGTGGATTCATGGATGTAAATCCAGGTATCGCTTCATCTTACATCTTCTCGCTCAAGCCTGGCGACAAGGTAATCATGTCAGGTCCTTACGGAGAGTTCCGTCCACAGTATGGCACAGGACGCGAGATGATTTGGGTCGGCGGTGGTGCTGGTATGGCTCCTCTTCGTGCACAAATCATGCACATGCTCAAGACTCTCAACACTCGCGATCGCGAAATGCACTACTTCTATGGCGCACGTGCGCTTGAAGAAATTCCATTCCTCGACGATTTCCTTGCGCTCGAGAAGGAATACGACAATTTCCACTTCCATTTGGCTCTCGACCGTCCAGATCCCAAAGCGGATGCTGCTGGCATCAAGTACACACCAGGATTCGTTGCTCCTGTCATGGGTGATACTTACCTCAAGCAGCACGAGAATCCGGAAGATGTTGAGTACTACCTCTTTGGTCCTCCAATGATGGCGAAGACCGTGCTCGACCTGCTCCACTCTCTTGGTGTTGAGGACGACATGATTCGCTTTGACAACTTTGGTGGATAATCATCAACAGAAGTCGACAAAAGAAACTTCATTAGATAGGGAGAATGCACTGCGTCACCTCAGTGCATTCTCCTGTTTCATATCCTTGACCACATGTCAGACAGCTTATACATTTTCGTTGATAGAAGTGCTAACGAAACGTTCACGACACTTGTCAGACACTGACACTTCAGCATGGAGGCACAGGGCATTTTCACCTTGTGCCTCTTTTCTTTTTGAGGAGGGCTTGGCAAGTGACTGCAAACGCACACCGTGCAGACAAGGTTTCAGACACCGTGTGCATAATAACACGAACACCCTGTGCCTATTATTTCCGACACGGTCGGCATGTATGAGTATCAACGATTTGGAATTTCAGAGGGGGAATGAGCACAAAAAGCGTTACAGAAACTTAAAAGTCAACAGGTATTGCAAAGAAAACATGGCAGGCAAGCAATAAAAGACTGGCTGTGCATTATCATTCGTATTTTTTTTCGTATCTTTGCAAATTGTTATGACCCTGTTGAAACAGTACATATTGCTAATCGTTTTTATGTTGCCGCATCTTTCTGCGGCAGCTCGTGACAACGCTTCCACATCATTCATTGGCGGAATTCCCGTAATGGACTCTATCAGCGTCTCCATATTGACTTGTACTCCTGGAGCAGAACTCTATTCAAAATTTGGACATACTGCGCTGAGAGTAAAGAACCATACACGCAATAAAGACATCGTCTTCAACTATGGATGCTTTGACTATAGCGAGCATAATTTCGTATTCAAATTCCTGCTTGGCCAGACAGACTATATGCTCAACGCAGAGCCGTACAACTACCTGGTTGAACGCTATGGGTATATGGGAACAGGCGTAAAAGAGCAAGTTCTCAATCTCACACAAGGAGAGGCCAACCATCTGTACATCCTCTTGCTTGACAATATCCGTCCAGAAAATCAGGAGTACCGATACATTTGGTTGTACGACAACTGCACAGAGCGAGCTCGCAACATGGTGGAGAAAGCTGTTGACGGCGCAATCGTTTATAACAGAGCCACCGTTTCCCTCACCATTCGCCAGATGCTCCACCAGTGCCTCAAAGAAGACCCTTGGACATGCTT
>JAFTTD010000008.1 GCA_017466965.1 Bacteroidaceae bacterium | reverse complement strand
TTTGCGCCTAAGGACAATCCTAAGATTGCCATAGCCGTCTATGTTGAAAATGGAGGCTGGGGAGCTACATACGGTGTTCCTATTGGTGCGCTGATGATGGAACAGTATATAAACGGCTGCCTATCGCCTGAAAGCGAGGAGAAAGCCAGGAACATGGAGGAACGCCGAATTAATTATGGCTATGAGATACAGAAGTATATGTTTAAAGTAGATGAATAACAGTTTTGATGATTATGTATAACGAGGAAAAAAAGAGTATATTCCGTTCGCTCGACTGGACCACAATATGTCTGTATGTCGTTCTTGCCACATGGGGATGGTTTTCCGTGTGCGGGGCAAGCTATGACTTCAGCAATCCTGACGTGTTCGGAATGGACACTAATTCTGGAAAACAGCTGCTGTGGATATGCACTTCCCTATGTTTGGCTTGCATGCTTTTGTTCATCGAAAAAGATTTCTGGGACAAATATGCATTTCATTTCTACTTGTTCATGATAGGAATGCTGATGCTCACAATAGTCATTGCGCCAGAGACTAAAGGCTCGCGTTCATGGTTGCCTATAGGTACGTTCATGAAGATTCAGCCCGCCGAGTTTGCCAAGTTCACAGTGGCCCTTGCCATAGGCAAACTTATGAACCGCTATGGGTACAACATACATATATATAAGGATTTCGTCAAGGTTGTATGCCTCATTCTCCTTCCTATGGTACTCATTATTTGCCAGAAAGAGACTGGTACAGCACTTGTATATTTGTCTTTCTTCTTGGTTCTCTATCGTGAGGGAATGACTGGTGCCTTCCTGTTTTCAGCTTTCGCGGCAGTATTATATTTTGTTGTCGGAATACGTTTTGGCGAAGAATACTTCACGTCAATGCCCGCTTCCATTGGCGAGTTCACTGTACTCATTGTTTCTCAATTCTTCTCTATCGGAATGTTGTATGTGTTCTGCCGCAATTGGAGGGCTGTTAAGATTATGCTGATTGGTGGAGGCGGAATATCGTTGTTGTCGATTTTGTTTTCTGTTTATGTCATTCCTTTCAACATCTGCTATGTGCTGCTGGCGGTAAATATCCTCATTATTCTATATATAATAGTTCTGGCATTCTATCATCGCAAGCTTCGCTACTGGCTCGTAGGCTTGTTTGCTCTTGGCTCTACAGGCTTTTATTACATGTGCAATACCATGTTCAATAGTCTTGACGACCATCAGCGAGTGCGTATTGAAGTGTTGCTTGGCATGAAAGAAGACCTTCGTGGTGCGGGCTATAATGTCAATCAGGCAAAGATTGCCATCGGTTCAGGAGGGTTCACCGGTAAGGGGTTCCTGAACGGCACTCAGACAAAGCTTCGATATGTTCCCGAACAAGATACAGACTTTATATTCTGCACTGTTGGCGAGGAAGAGGGATTTCTTGGTGCTTCTGCAGTCCTGTTAGTCTATCTTCTGTTCATCTGGCGACTGATAGCATTGGCTGAACGCCAGCCTGACACTCTTGGCAGAGTTTATGGATACTCTGTTCTGAGCATTTTCCTTTTCCATCTTTTCATCAATGTAGGCATGGTGCTTGGCCTTACTCCTGTCATAGGTATTCCGTTGCCGTTTTTCAGCTACGGCGGTTCTTCCCTGTGGGGATTCACCATCTTGCTTTTCATCTTCTTGCGTATGGATGCAGAGCGCAATTTCAAGCGAAGATAGCATTTGAGTGCTTAATGCTCTTGTAAGTCCGGTTTACTTATTTTGATACCAATGTCTGTGACTCCTTCTAATGGGTCACATCTCATTATGTGCTTTATTTTGAAAGTATAGATTAGGTTCTTTTCAAGTGATATGTCTTTTGCCCTTATCTGATTGCTGATGTACGGCATTCCTGTTCCGGTTTTCTTTCCGTTGTCTTTGAAAAGTTCCATGCTTACAGTGTCTGCCCATACAGTGTGTTCCTCCGTCTCAGCAGTTGCCACAAGTGTAATATTCTTGAACTTGTATTCTTTGGTATGCCTGAGTTCTATGCATACCTGCAAATCATTTTCGTCTGTTGAATCTTTCACCAGGAATGTTGCAGGCGAATCGGCTCTCCACCCTTCTCGCTCCACACTTGAATACTGGTGAAACAAAAGGCTGTCCTGACACGCTGTGAATGACAACGTGCAGGCCAGCCATATTATTGATGCTCTTAATGATTTAGGAATTAATTCTGATTGTTGTTTCCGTCAGTCTGATTGTTCTTGCTGTTGTTCTGACTGCGGTGTTTTCTTCTTCTTTGCTGTTCACCTTTCTTCTGAGATTCAGCTTTCTGCTCATTTTGCTTTTGCTCGTTTTGCTTCAGCTCTTTGCCCGCCTCTTTTATAGGCTTCTCATTGCTTTGCTTGTCATTGTTTGGCTTCTGCTTCTTCTCGTTCTGCCCTTTTCTTTCTTCAGCATTAACAGCAGTCGGTGCGTTTTCCTTTTGGTTGCCGCCTCTGCCTTTTTTCTTTCTCTTCTTTGCCTTGTCAAATCGGTTTATGTTTTCCTGCTCAAGCAAATCCAGTGGTTTCTGTTCCACCTGAGTTCCGTCTTCATGAATACTCTCCGGTTTTCTGCCCTCACGGTTCATCATGATTATATCGAAAGCCCTTCTTGCTGTTATGGTTGCTTCGTTTGCAAGCAGATGCTTGTCTGTAGAATAAGTCACCTTGTGAGCAAGAATGTCTGCCTTGAAGAAGAAGTATTCATTATCCATTGTCTGTAGTGTGAGTTCTCTTGAAGGCATCTGCTTCAGAGACTCCACATACTGATCTACTTCATAGTTCAGACAACATTTGAGTTTAGCGCACTGTCCTGCAAGTTTTTGCGGATTGAGCGACAGGTCCTGAAATCTTGCGGCACTCGTTGAAACGCTGATAAAGTTTGTCATCCATGTGGCACAGCACAACTCTCTTCCGCATGGCCCTATACCTCCAATGCGTCCTGCCTCCTGCCTTGCGCCAATCTGTTTCATTTCTATTCTTACGTGGAATCGTTCTGCCAGCACCTTGATAAGCTGTCTGAAATCCACTCTTTCGTCTGCGATATAGTAGAAAATAGCTTTATTTCCGTCTCCCTGATATTCCACATCGCCAATTTTCATTTTCAGCCCGAGGTCAAGGGCTATTTGGCGTGAGTCAATCATGGTCTGATGTTCACGGGCTTTTGCCTCTTCGAACTTCTCCATATCCACAGGCTTAGCCTTACGGTAGATGCGTTTCAGTTCTGTATCTGGTTTCAGATGCGCCTTCTTTATTTGCAGAGGCACTAATCTTCCTGTCATGGTCACAGTTCCGATGTCATGTCCCGGACTTGCTTCCACAGCTACTATGTCACCCTTTTCAAGCGACAAGTTATTTGAGTTTATAAAATATCCTTTGCGAGGCGGCTTGAACTGCACTTCCACAATGTTGCATGCGGTAGCATTGTCAGGCAAATCTGCAAGCCAGTCGTATGTATTCAGCTTGTCCGTATGCTTGCTGCATCCTTTAATGCTGATTCCGCAGTTTCCATTTCCGCATTTGTATTCGTTCATATATTGATTTTTGATTTGGTTGTTAAATTTATGTTTTTCTGAATTTTCGGAGTTTTCGGAGTTTTCAGAATAATCGGAGTAATCGGAGTAATCGGAATAATCTGAATAATCCGAATAGTCTGAATAATCTGAATAATCCGAATTTTCAGAGTTTTCCGAATTTTCCGAATTTTCCGAATTTTCCGAGATTCAAAATCCCTCAATTCTCCTTGTCCTC
>JAFTTD010000086.1 GCA_017466965.1 Bacteroidaceae bacterium | reverse complement strand
GTCTTCACCCTTCTTGCCATATGACTTAACGATAGCTTTCTTCATCTGTTCGATAGCAAGATCTACAGGGATAACTTCTGTGATGCGGAAGAATGCAGACTGAAGGATTGTGTTAGTACGGTTTCCGAGTCCGATTTCCTGTGCTATCTTAGTTGCATTGATATAATAAACAGTGATGTTCTTCTGTGCGAAGTAACGCTTCACGTTGTTGGCAGGTTCTTAGCGAGGTCTTCAGCATCCCAAACAGTGTTGAGGAGGAATGTTCCGTTTTCACGAAGACCGCGTGTCACGTCGTACATACGGAGGTAAGCTTGAACGTGGCAAGCCACGAAGTTAGGTGTCTTAATCTGGTATGTAGAACGGATTGGGTTATCACCGAAGCGAAGGTGTGAACATGTGAAACCACCTGATTTCTTTGAGTCGTATGAGAAGTATGCCTGGCAATACTTGCTTGTGTTTTCACCGATAATCTTTACTGAGTTCTTGTTTGCACCTACAGTACCGTCAGCACCGAGTCCGAAGAACTTAGCTTCATATATGCCTTCTCCGCCGAGTGCCATTTCTTCCTTCATTGGGAGTGAACGGAATGTAACGTCGTCAACTATTCCAAGTGTGAAGTGGTCTTTTGGCTGTGGAAGTTCAAGGTTCTCATAAACGCTGAGAATCATAGTAGGAGTAACGTCTGAAGAACCGAGTCCGTAGCGTCCGCCTACGATGAGCGGTGCATTTTCTACTCCATAGTATGCATCCTTTACATCAAGGTGCAATGGTTCGCCATTAGCTCCTGGTTCCTTTGTACGGTCGAGTACAGCAATACGCTTACAAGTCTTAGGCACTGCTGCAAGGAGGTGTTCTACTGAGAATGGGCGATAGAGGTGAACAGACACCATACCATACTTCTTTCCGTTAGCGTTAGCATAGTCGATAGCCTCGCGTGCTGCTTCTGTAGCAGAACCCATGAGTATGATAACATTGTCTGCGTCTTCTGCTCCATAGTAGCTGAAGAGCTTGTATTCGCGTCCTGTAATCTTAGAGATTTCCTTCATGTATTCCTCTACTACAGCAGGAACTGCATCATAGTAAGGGTTGCATGATTCACGGTGAGCGAAGAATGTTTCAGGGTTTTCTGCCATACCCTTAGCCATTGGCTTTTCTGGAGACAATGCGCGGCTGCGGAATTCTGCAACTGCTTCCATGTCAACGAGTGGACGTATGTCTTCCTGATCCATTACCTCAATCTTGTGGTATTCGTGAGATGTACGGAATCCGTCGAAGAAATTGATGAACGGTACACGGCACTTGAGTGCTGACAAGTGTGCTACCGCAGAGAGGTCCATTACTTCCTGAACTGAGCCTTCAGCAAGCATAGCGAATCCTGTCTGGCGGCATGCCATTACGTCTCCGTGGTCTCCGAAGATACAGAGTGAATGGCTTGCAACAGTACGTGCAGATACGTGGAATACGCTTGGCAGAAGCTCACCTGCAATCTTATACATATTAGGAATCATCAGAAGCAGACCCTGTGAAGCTGTAAATGTTGTAGTGAGTGCGCCTGCCTGAAGTGAACCGTGAACAGCTCCTGCCGCTCCTGCTTCAGATTGCATTTCCTGTACCAACACTGTGTCGCCAAACAAGTTCTTGCGACCTGCAACCGACCACTCGTCAACGTGCTCTGCCATTGGAGACGATGGAGTGATAGGGTAGATGGCAGCTACCTCAGAGAACATATATGCAATATGTGCTGCGGCCTGGTTACCATCACACGTGATGAATTTTTTTTCTTTACTCATGTTTTTTTGTTTTATAAAAAATGAATACTTAGTTGTATTAAATTATCTCGGTTTTGAATAGAGGAATCCCACTAGCCACAATGGTATTTGGTTCCCTTCTCCTATGTCGCATTGATTTACGGCGAATAGGGTTTTTGATTTGCTCTTCAGTTTTGAACTGTGTTCTGTTATCTTGAACTCCTTTTCTGAATCGATAAGGAATGACCCCATATTTCCAATCTTGTTTACTTTATGGTCTTTCCACAAAGTGTTGCAGAAGAAAGTTTCTAACGTGTCGTGAGTGTCAAATCTCTTTGGATAGAAACTGAACATGAGGTTTGGGTTGTGAAGCAGTATTCTTCCTGGCTTCTTATGATATTCTTCGCCTTGGCAGTATATCATGTTGTCTAATCTTGCCTCCATGAGATACTTTATGTATGTCATTACCGTAGATCTTGAAATACCCACTTCGTGTGCCAGTTGGCTTATGTTGGGAACGCTGC
>JAFTTD010000007.1 GCA_017466965.1 Bacteroidaceae bacterium | reverse complement strand
TTGCAATAGTTTCGCACTTAGGACAAACAGCCTCACAAGCGCGTGTGTTTGTACAGTTACCGAAACCAAGTTCGTCCATCTTCGCAACCATAGCCTTCGCACGCTTAGCTGCTTCTGGGCGTCCCTGTGGAAGGAGCGCCAACTGGCTTACCTTTGAGCTGACGAACAGCATTGCAGAACCGTTCTTACATGCAGCAACACAAGCACCGCAACCGATACAGCTTGCACAGTCCATAGCCTCATCAGCATCCTGCTTAGGAATAAGAATTGCGTTAGCATCCTGAGGTGCGCCAGTACGCACTGTTGTGTAGCCACCAGCCTGAATAATCTTGTCAAACGCTGTACGGTCAACCATACAGTCCTTGATTACAGGGAATCCGGCAGAGCGCCATGGCTCAACAGTGATAGTGTCACCATCCTTGAACTTGCGCATATAGAGCTGACATGTTGTAGCTCCACGCTCAGTCTTTCCATGTGGCGTACCATTTACGTAGAGTGAGCACATACCGCAGATACCTTCGCGGCAATCGTGGTCAAACACGAAAGGTTCCTTGCCTTCCTCAACAAGTTCCTCATTGAGAATATCAAGCATCTCAAGGAATGAAGTATCGTCTGGAATGTCCTTCATCACACGAGAATCGAAATGTCCCTTATCCTTAGGTCCATCCTGCTTCCAATATTTAATTGTGAATGTTATGTTTTTAGCCATACGTTTAAGTTTTTGAGTTTATAAGTTTATTAGTTTTTAAGTTTTATCAGCTAATTCTGTTTCCGTTCTTATAAAAGAGTCCATACCGTTCAAGCGTCTATATATTAGCGAGGACAGCATTTTGTTTATTTCCATATTTAAAGTATCCAACATGCTAAATACGTCATCATTGATGTAAGACAATCGTTTCGACAAATCTATTTGAGCGCAAAGTTCATTGGATGAGCCTCTTGCCATATATAGAAAATGTATAAGTTCCTTATCTGTACCTCTGCCGTAACCTTCTGCAATGTTTGAAGTTATGGAAATTGAAGACCTGCGCATCTGATTAGCCAATGCATATCTCTCCTCTGCCGGGAAAGCTGATGTAGCCTTATAAACGGCTTCAACCAAATCCATTGAGCGTTGCCATGCCTTAAGATCTTTAAAACTCCCCATATAGTTTCAGAACTTAAAAACTTAAGAACTAAAAACTTAAGAACTAATTTTTATAATTACGTGTTTGTACCTTAATTGCTTCGTATTCGAGAGGTTCCTTAATGAGTTCTGGAGCAACAGTGTCATTACCCATATACTTCCAGCAGCCTACATAGAAGTAGTTCTCGTCATCGCGCTTAGCTTCGCCTTCTTCAGTCTGATATTCTTCACGGAAATGACCACCGCAGCTTTCATTACGGCTCAATGCATCGTATGCGATGAGTTTACCCATTGTGATGAAGTCATCAAGATGGATAGCCTTGTCAAGCTCAATGTTCAGACCTTCGCGTGAACCAGGAACGAAGAGGTTTGTCTCGAATTCCTTACGGAGTTCGTCAATCTTCTTGATACCAATTTCAAGACCTTCCATAGTACGTCCCATTCCAATATATTCCCAGCAAATATGTCCGAGTTCCTTATGGATTGAGTCAACGCTTCGCTTTCCTTTAATGTTAAGAAGCTTCTGGATACGTGCTTCTGTAGCCTTTTCAACCTTAGCGAACTCTTCATGATCTGTAGAGATGCGTGGCCAGATAGCCTGGTCTGCAAGGTAGTTCTGGATTGTGTAAGGAAGAACGAAATAGCCGTCTGCCAATCCCTGCATAAGAGCTGAAGCACCGAGGCGGTTTGCACCATGGTCAGAGAAGTTGCATTCACCGATAGCGAAGAGGCCTGGAATAGAAGTCTGAAGTTCATAGTCAACCCAAATACCACCCATTGTGTAGTGGATTGCAGGGAATATCATCATTGGGTGATAATACTTCTCACCGTTAATCTCCTTAGCCAGCTTTCCTGGGAACACGTCTGTAATTTCCTCATACATCTCGAAGAGGTTACCGTAGCGCTGCATGATAACATCAATGCCAAGACGGTTGATAGATTCTGAGAAATCAAGGAATACTGCAAGACCTGTGTTGTTGACACCGAATCCCTTGTCGCAACGCTCCTTAGCAGCACGGCTGGCAACGTCGCGAGGAACGAGGTTACCGAATGCAGGATAGCGACGCTCCAAGTAGTAGTCACGATCCTCTTCAGGAATCTCATATCCCTGCTTTGTTCCTGCCTGAAGAGCCTTAGCGTCCTCAAGTTTCTTTGGAACCCAGATGCGTCCGTCGTTACGGAGTGACTCAGACATGAGAGTAAGCTTTGACTGCTTGTCGCCATGAACAGGAATACATGTTGGGTGAATCTGTACGTAGCAAGGATTTGCGAAATAAGCACCCTTACGGTAGCAAGACATTGCTGCTGTAACGTTACATCCCATTGCGTTAGTAGAAAGGAAGTAAGCATTTCCGTAACCACCAGTTGCGATAACTACAGCGTTTGCAGAGAAGCGTTCCAATTTGCCTGTAACAAGGTTCTTAGCGATTATACCGCGAGCACGACCGTC
>JAFTTD010000085.1 GCA_017466965.1 Bacteroidaceae bacterium | reverse complement strand
TATAGGAATATCAATTTTTTCGTCCTTAAAATCTTTGTTTGAAGAATTACTACATGAAAACAATATTAATAATAAACAAACAAGAGAAACTATAACTATCCAATTATATAATCCTTTACTTTTACAACTATTATTCATTTCTATCATTTTTATTATATTTAATCTTATATAAACAGTAAGCCTCACACAGTCCTAACTGGTAAAAATCATCATAAATAGATATATATTCTTTAACAAGAAGAACTAAATCACATATACAAACCCCATGTCCACCAAATGTACTGTATTTCAAATAAAACACCCAAAAAAGACATTTATAATGCAAATATATCTATTTTTTTATTAAAACTAACAATTTGGCAAAAATAACTTTAACAATTATTACAATGGTTGTGAAAACATTAGGTTGCCCAGTCGTCCTTTAACGGCTGTGATTTTTTTATTTCTTTAATTATACATCTATAATTTTCCGCGCTGAATTTGGTCTTGTTTGTTTTGTATCATTATCTTTGCAAAAAGAGATGGGCATAAAAACTATTGTGCTTGAAATGTTTAACTGATAATATATAATACTTATGAGAAAGAAATTTGCAAAATGGACAATAACGGCTATGACACTGGCTTTTATGGCGGCTTGCACAGAACCACCTTTGGTTTATGACAAGGAGTTTACAGGAAACGAATATCCCGTTCCGGAGATGCCTACATTGGAGAATCTGCCGCAAATTGATTATCTGCCTGACCCTTTCATGTGGGCTGACGGAAGCGGCAGAAGCGAGAAGTTCAGCGATTGGAGTCGCCATCGCTCAGAAATTATACATCGACTCTATCACTATGAGCTGGGACAGAAACCAGAAGTGGACCGCAAGGACATGACGGCGGAACTCATAGGCGACACGCTCAAGGCAAAGGTGAACATCAATGGCAACGAACTTCTGATTACTTCTGTCATCCACTACCCTGAGGGCGAGGGTCCGTTCCCGCTGATAATCGGCATAGGCATGCCTACAGGTTCATTGCCTCAACATATTTTTGAAGACAGGAATGTGGCACGCATGTCATTCAACTTCTGGCAGGTGATGTCACACACTCAGAAGCGCGGTTCTGAACCTATCAACCGCATATATCCTGAACTGCAGGAGATGGGTGCATACAGCGCATGGCCTTGGGGTATCAGCAGGCTTATTGATGCGCTTGAGATTGTGGGCGAAAAGGCTAGAATAGACATGAAGCATATAGGTGTGACAGGCTGTTCGTTTGCAGGCAAGATGGCTCTGTTTGCCGGGGCTTTTGACGAACGCATCGCTCTGACGATAGCACAGGAGACTGGCGGCGGTGGCATGTGCGCATGGCGTGTATCCGAAACTTTAGGCCATGTGGAAACTCTGGGACGCACTAATTTCGCATGGTTCTTGGAAAGCATGAAGCAGTTTGAGGTGGAGAATGTCAATCGTCTGCCTATTGACCACCATGAGGCGGCTGCCCTGATTGCTCCGCGTGCGCTACTCGTAGTGGGTAATCCTGATTGGGAATGGCTGGCTGAGGAATCAAGCTATGTTTCATGCAGGGCTGCACGCAAAGTATGGGAGACTTTCGGCATTGCCGACCGCATGGGATTCACTATCGTTGGCGGACATCCGCACTGTATGGTTCCTGAAAGCCAACATGCCGACATAGGGGCTTTCGTTGACAAATTCCTCTTGGGAAAGAAGGAGGTGGACACTAACATCACCAAGGCGGAGATGTATAAGGATGTGGACTACATGAAATGGATGCCGTGGGCAAAATGAGTTTTGAAGTTGGCAAGACCTGCCTTCATATATTAAATCCGGGTACACTGCCTTTTGAAGACAAAAACACATAAACCAACAAACTAACTATCGATTTCAAAAATGAACAATATGATACGAAAAGCGGAACGTAAGGATGTTCCGCTTATATTAGAATTCATCAAGGGTATTGCCCAATACGAAAAGATGGAGAACGAGGTGGAAGCTACTGTTGAACTGCTTGAAGAACAATTGTTTGACAAGCAGAGAGCGGAGGTGATATTTGCTTTAGACAACGGCAAGGAAGTGGGTTTTGCCCTATTCTTTCACAATTTCTCCACATTCGTAGGCAAAAGCGGTCTCTATCTTGAAGATCTTTTCGTCTTTCCTGAATATAGAGGAAAAGGGCATGGCAAAGCTCTGTTCATGGAACTGGTGAGGATAGCAAGCGAAAGAGAATGCGGCAGAATGGAATGGGTGTGTCTCAACTGGAACACTCCGAGCATCGCTTTCTACCGCTCCCTTGGAGCTTCGTCATTGGACGAGTGGACAACCTACAGATTGAACAAAGAGGGATTAGCAAGACTCCTTAACTCATCAACTTCTTAACTACTTAACTTCTTAACTACTTAACTACTCAAGAAGTGGCATTCAGTCTGTCTTCTTCAGTCATGGATGCAATACGCATAACTTTAACTATATCAAGATGGAGCGCTTGCGCAAGGCGTGTACCGTATTCCTTATCTGCCAGGTAGCAGTGGGCTGCATGGCGATATTTTATATTTGAGGTTACGGGCATAATATCAGCTACAGTGTTGTCAATCAACTGCTTTCGCTTATCTTCAGTCATAAGGCGATAAAGATCTCCTGGCTGACGGAAGCAGTCATCGGTACGGTCTTCGTACGGATTGTAGCGCATGGACTCGCCTTTTGCAGGAGAATAAGAATGTGGGAAAGCGCGTGTTTTCCATTCACCAATACTGTTAGGGGAATATCCTTTTGTTGAGCCTTCGTTACCATCTATTCTCATCTGCCCGTCACGATGGAAGCTGTGCATCGGACAACGTGGACGGTTAACCGGTATCTGGTCGTGGTTTACTCCGAGACGATAGCGCTGTGCATCACCGTATGAGAACAGACGTCCCTGAAGAAGTTTGTCGGGCGAAAATCCTACTCCTGGAACGATATGTGCGGGATTGAAAGCAGCTTGTTCCACATCGGCAAAATAATTGTCAGGATTGCGGTTTAGTTCAAGTACCCCTACTTCTATTAGAGGAAACTCCTTATGGCTCCATACCTTTGTTATGTCGAACGGATTTTCATGATATGACTCAGCCTGTTCTTCTGTCATTATCTGAAAATAGAGTGTCCAACGAGGAAAATCGCCCTTGTCAATGGCATTGAACAGGTCGCGCTGATGGCTCTCACGGTCAGTTGCAACTATGGATGCAGCCTCAGCATTGGTGAGATTCTTTATGCCCTGCTGGGTGCGGAAATGATACTTTACCCATACACGCTTGCCTTGTTCGTTTATGAGACTGTAGGTGTGCGAACCAAATCCGTGCATGTGACGATAGGAGGCTGGTATTCCGCGGTCGGACATGACGATGGTAACCTGATGGAGGGCTTCAGGCAGCATTGTCCAGAAGTCCCAGTTTGTCTGAGGTGAGCGCAGATTGGTTTGCGGATCACGCTTGACTGCATGGTTGAGATCGGGAAACTGCAAAGGGTCGCGCAAGAAGAACACCGGTGTGTTGTTGCCGACAAGATCCCAGTTACCGTCTTCTGTGTAGAATTTGACTGCAAATCCTCGTATGTCGCGTTCTGCATCAGCCGCACCACGTTCACCTGCCACAGTGGAGAAGCGAACAAAGACTTCAGTCTGCTTGCCTACTTCGGAAAACAACTTTGCACAAGTGTACTGCGTCACATCCTTAGTCACTGTGAAATGGCCGAATGCTCCGCTCCCCTTTGCATGCATTCTTCGTTCGGGTATTACCTCACGATCGAAATGCGCCAATTTTTCTATAAGCCATGTATCTTCGAGCAACAATGGCCCGCGTTCGCCGGCTGTAAGGGAATTTGTGTTGTCGATGACCGGCATTCCATTCTCATGAGTCAAAAATTTTTCTTTCATAGTGCTTCTAAATATTTAGGTTTGTGAGTATTCCTCTTATTTATGGAACGTTGATACAGGAGTGCAAGATTAAAACCATCACTTCCGCCTGCTACCTCCTTTAACAATAATAACTGTTTTTTGTTTACTCTCAGATTTTAAGTATATTTGCATTGACATAGTTCAAAAGATATGTGAATTTACAAACATAAAAAAATACAAGATATGAAAAACTTAGTATTTCTTACCGGTGCAGGCATGTCGGCAGAGAGTGGTATTTCAACTTTTCGTGATGCTGGCGGATTATGGGAACAGTATCCAGTGCAACAGGTAGCAAGCATAGAAGGATACTATCAGGATCCGGAACTGGTGCTGAGATTCTACAACGAAAGGCGCATACAATTACTTGACTGCCAACCAAATGAAGGGCACAGACTTGTAGCTGAGACAGAAAAGATGTTCAACGTGACTGTCGTGACCCAAAATGTTGACGACTTGCACGAAAGGGCTGGCAGCAACAATATCATACATCTGCATGGCGAGCTG
>JAFTTD010000006.1 GCA_017466965.1 Bacteroidaceae bacterium | reverse complement strand
CGACCCAAGTTGATGTCCTTTTTGAGTTAATAATCAATAAAAGCGTTAAATCTTCACCTTTTAGAATGTGCAATTAAAAATAACAACCATATTTCTGACTTATTATCTATAAAATATTGAGTAATAATCGGTTGTAAATACCTCCTGTGTAATTCTCTTGCTTCAATTATTTTATTGAGAAGCACTCCGCCTGAAGCACACGATACTTCTTTCAATACATACGAAACAACTGTCCTAATCGTTCCTGCAGGCGCAAAGTCGGCATATCAGTCGGCAGATGTATGGAAGAACTTTGTTACTATCCGTGAAATCAAGGATGGGGACAAGTTTGAGAAAGATGGCATCTACTATACGATTGTATCTGTAGAAGACAAGACTGTTGAAGTTACTTTCAAGGGAGAAACGTATGATGAAGTTGATAATGAATATCAAGGTGATGTGGTGATTCCACAAACAGTAAGTTATGAGGATGTTGATTTCACTGTTGTAGGTGTTGGTGAAAAGGCCTTATTTGGTTGTGATAATATCCGCAGACTGTCTGTTCCGTTGACTGTAAGTTATTTTGATAAGGGTACTATTAATTCAGAAACACTCAGAGAACTCTATTGGAACAGTACATCGAGATTCAGCAAATCTATATTTGTTAATCCGGATGTTGCTACAAACATGATACTCTATATTGCTAAAGAAGCGGAATGCGATTATGCCGTTAATGTCGTGAGGAATGGAGTGGCAGAATATGTTGTCCTGACCGATGCTCTTCCTCTGCAGATAACAACAGGCTTCAAGGCAAAGAAGGTTTCATATACCCGCCATTTCGACAAGGTGACAGTGCCTCGCAAACCGGGCGGATGGGAGAGCATTGTCCTTCCTTTCGATGTGCAGTCGTTTGTGAGTGAGGAGGCGGGCGAGATAGCTCCTTTCAATAGCGGAAAATCCGGGGCTAAACCGTTCATGCTGGCGCAGATGACGGGCAGTGGCTTTGCTGTGGCAACGGAGATGAAGGCTAATGTCCCTTATATCCTTGTGATGCCGAACAGTGAGGTATATTCAGAGGAAGACAATATCAGTGGAGAAGTGATGTTCTATGCTGAATCGGCAAGCGGAGTGACTGTTTATGCTACGGCAGATGCCAAGAAGGCAGCGGGCAAAGAGTTCGACCTTGTCCCTACTTACGAGGAAGTGGAGCGCGACTTGGCTGTATATGCTCTGAATGAGGGTATGTATAACGATTTTATTCCTGGCAGCGCCTTCGTGTCCGGTCTCCGAATTGTGAAACCATTTGAAGCATACGCTTCGGTAGAGTCAAAACCTGCCAATGCAAAGACATATTTCGTCATAGGCGGTAATGATTCTGCTACAGACATCATGCGCCTGTATGATGACATGTTCGATGGTCTGAACATAGACAGCCGCGATGGTGTCCTGTATATTCAGTCTCCGAAAGCACAGAACATAGGTCTGTATGGTTCTGACGGCAGACTTGTAAGGATTCTTCGATTGACTGAAGGTTCGAACACTGTTACCGGATTGTCTAAGGGAGTATATGTGATTGGCAAGAAGAAAGTGGGTGTTTAATAATTAAAGAATAACATATACAAATAAAAAAAGAAAGCAGGGTTCACTTAATTATGGAAACCCCGCTTTCTTATTTTTATTTATGATAAAAATCTTCCTGAGTGAAAAAGTTTTTACTTATTTGCTCATTACCTCGTCAACCTTGTTCTTGAGCTGTTCGCCGTGGAGGTCACGTGCTACGATTGTTCCGTCTGGAGCGAAAAGTATGATCTGAGGGATACCTGCTACTCCGTAAGCGTCAGAACCAATCTTCTGAGCGTTAATGATTTGAGGCCATGGCAACTCAAGTTCTTCAATTGCCTTGAGGGTAGCTTCTGGCTCATCCCATGTAGCAACACCGAGAACTTCGAACTTGTCGCCCTTGTACTTTTCATAGAGTTCCTTGATGCCAGGGATAGCTCTGCGGCATGGTCCGCACCAGCTTGCCCAGAAGTCAACGAGCACGTACTTGCCCTTGCCTACATAGTCTGAAAGAGATGTCTTCTCGCCGTTGTACTCAACAGTGAAGTCTGTAAACATCATGCCTGCTGATGTCTTTGCCTTAGCTTCCCAATTCTTCATCTTGTTTACGATAGCAGGATTTTCCTTAACGTCTGGTCCGCAAGTTTCGAGCATGGCGAGAATGTCGTTCACTCCAATCATATACTCAGACTGAGTGAGTGCCATAACAGCAATGATATTGTTGTTGTTGCGAGCAACCACGTCTGCTGTTATTTCCTTAAGCTTTGGAGCTGCTGCATCGAGGTCGTTGCCTGTCTCTTCAAATACAGCGTTCATTTTGTCTGTATAAGCCTTAAGTTCAGCGTTGAGCGCAGTTCCTTCACCAGCAGTTCCTGAATTGTTTGTAAATGTAATTGTTCCTGGTTCAAGAACGAACATTCCAGAGATTCCAGCCTTGCGGTCGTTGACAAGAGCCATAACAGGCTTTTCTATTTTTCCTTCGAATGTGAACTTACCGTTTACAACTTCAGCAGAGTCAATAATCTCGCGTGAGTTGAAAGAGTTCATAAGATAAATTTTTCCGTTGTAGGTAGAGTCATTTCCCTGACCTGTAACAGTGTAAGCAGTTGGATCACCCCCGTTGCAAGATGTTCCAAGAAGCATTGAGAGCAATGCCAAAGGTAAAAGTGTCTTTTTCATGATTTAATAAAAAATACGGTTGTTTGTGATTATAGTTATAATTGTGGCAAAGATAAGTATTTATTGCAAGAATACTGCAAGCAAAATTGTAAAAATAACGAAACTTCCCTGTCATTTTTAGCCCAAGACCATCATATTCATTCAAAAGAACAAAAAAACATAAAGTATAAGACTCTTATTTGGTTGTTATGCAAAAGTTTATTTTCTTTGTATTGAGAGAGGTAAGCTGTGAGGTTGTAAGGCGTTTATAAGGTTTTAAGGTTGTAAGGTTTTGAGGTTGTAAGGTAAGCAATGCCACCATGCGCATTCGTCTTTTTTACTCCCTCTTTTAACTTCCCCCTTTTAACTCCTTACCTACTTAACTCCCTTTAACTCCTTAACAACTAATTCATTTTTACCCCTAAAAAAGAGACATTACACATTATTAATATTATGAACAAACTATTATTGATTTCAATGGGATGTCTGTTGACAGCAGGTTGCGTCAACGGACAGAAAACTGAAGACAAAGCAACGGGCAACGTTGTCAAGGAATTCAGAATCACGGGACAGGAACTCCAGACGATGGACGGATTCGGAGCATCTGACGCTTGGAGCATGCAGACAATGGGACTATGGCCTGAAGAAAAGCAGACTCAGGCGGCTGACTGGCTGTTCAGCATGGAGAATGACGAAAACGGACAGCCTAAGGGCATTGGTCTGAGCATCTGGAGATTCAACGTCGGTGGCGGCAGCGCTGAACAGGGCAGAGAGAGCCAGATAAGCAGAGGAACAAGAGTTGAATGTTTCCTTAACGCCGACGGCACATACGACTGGAACAAGCAGCAGGGGCAGCGCAACTTCCTTAAACTTGCAAAAGAAAGGGGTGTAGATACATTCATCGCATTCCTCAATTCTCCGCCTGTTCACTATGCACAGAACGGACTGGCTACAAACACCGGACGAGGCGGCACTTTCAACCTCAAGGAGGACAAATATGATGACTTTGCACGGTATCTGGCTGATGTCGTTGAAGGCGTGGAAAAGAAAGACGGCATAAAATTCGATTATATCTGTCCTGTGAACGAGCCTGACGGACACTGGAACTGGGTTGGTCCTAAGCAGGAAGGAACTCCTGCAACGAACAGAGAAATAACAAAAGCGGTGAGACTCATAAGCAAGGAATTCATAGACAGGAAACTTGACACTAAAATCCTTGTGTATGAATCATCAGACTACCGTTGCATGTTTGCCACTCACATGACCGACTGGCAGAGAGGATACGGAATACAGTCATTCTTCAATCCGGACAGCACTCACACATACGTCGGCAACTTGCCTAATGTTCCGAAGCTTGTCGTAGGACACAGCTACTGGACTACCACTCCGCTGAAGATGCTTCACGACTACCGTGTGATGCTTGCGGACACACTGAAGAAGTTCGGTGTAGATTTCTGGCAGACAGAAACATGCATTATGGGAAATGACGAAGAGATTGGCGGCGGTGGAGGATATGACTTCACAATGAAGACAGCCCTCTACGTGGCACGCATTATTCATCATGACATAGTTCTTGCCGGAGCGCGCTCATGGCAATGGTGGAGAGCTGCCGGCGGCGATTACAAAGACGGACTGCTGAGAATGTATAGCGGAGCGGAAAACAGAGGCAGAAGAGACAGAAACAATCCGGACAACCGTTCAGAGTTGGAAAACAAGAACAATTACGAAGGAGCATACGCACGCGATTCAAAACTGCTTTGGGCTATGGGCAACTACAGCCGCTTTATACGTCCTGGTGCCAAGCGTCTTGCCATAGAGGCATTAGACAAGAACGGAGATATTGTTTCAGAAGGCGACACTGACCCACTCGGAATAATGTGCAGCGCATACCGGAATACAGACGGCAGTCTTGTAGTTGTAGCCATAAACTATTCAGACACAGAACAGCCGTTCACTTTCAATTTCCGCACCCGCGACCTTAAGCGCTGGAACATGTATGTAACTTCGGACAACGAGGGTGACAACCTGAGGCCAGCAGGCATGATAAAAAGCGGAGAAACAGCAAGTCTGCAAGCACGCAGTGTTGTAACTTTTGTATGCAAATAATAAATAAAAACTAAGAATTAATGCACTTTGTTGCAGATGTGTTCGGAAACACATGTTATCTAACATAGTAAATAGATATGTTGTAAAACATAAAATAGCTAACTTTGCAACATCCTAAAAACAATCTTTTTACCTTAAAAAAATTAATACTTATTGAGAACAAGAAGAGGGGTTCGTGAGAATACCTCTTTTTTTTATTTTTGTTCTTTTGTATCAACTTAAAAGCAACACTGAAAATCATCTTTTTTAATAAAAGACCGAGTAAATGTTCTTTTTGTCGCATTCGTTTGTGAACGATTATTAAAACTCCACACTTTATTATTTATTTGCACAAAAAACTTTGGTCTAAAAGGACTTTTGTGAGTAAATTTGCATAGAATTTGAAGGCAGGAAGAAATTTGTGACAGAATCACACTTTTTCTTTAATGTTTTATATTCATAAAAAAGCATAATACTTTCCGATTAAATGAACAAATTCAGCATAATTAGAATTAATAAATAATCATTGAACATAAAAACAAAACAATCGTGAACTTAAAAGGTAAAAAATTGCTAATTTGCTGTCTCTCCATGCTGCTTTCCACAACAGGAATCAAAGCGCAGGCGAACAGTTCGGAAGCGTCCATGAAGATGGACATCACACTTTCCAAGGCCATAGAAATAGCCTTGGCTGAAAATCCGACAATAAAGGTTGCCGACAAGGAAATCGAGTTGAAGAAAATTGCAGACCAAGAGGCTTGGCAGACTCTGCTGCCTGAAGTCAGCGTTAATGGTAGTCTTCAGCATACTATCCTTGCCGCAGAAATGAAGCTCAACAACCAGTCATTCAAGATGGGTAAGGACGGTACTAACACTGTGGCAGGCGTAGCAACTCTTAACATGCCAATCTTTGCTCCTGCAGTGTACAAAACAATGTCACTCACCAAGACTGACATAAAATTGGCTCAGGAAAAGGCACGTTCATCACGTCTCGACCTCGTGAACCAGGTTACAAAGGCATTCGATCAGATGCTTCTTGCACAAGACAGCTATGAAGTGATGCAGCAAAGCTACAAGATAAGCAAAGAGAACTATGACATTGTTAATGCAAAATACAAGCAGGGAGCTGTCAGCGAATATGACAAGATCAGCGCTGAAGTGCAGATGCGCGGAATGAGTTCAAGCCTCGTATCTACAGAAACAGCGTTGTCACTCGCCCAGCTTCAGCTCAAGGTGCTGATGGGAATCACAGCAGACGTGAAACTTAACATCAACGACAAGCTTGAAAACTATGAGCAGAACCTCATTCTTGCAAACATCGGTAATGATGAAGCATCGCTCGAAAACAACAGCGCCGTAAGACAGATAGAGCTGAACCGTGAACTCCTTGAAAAGAACCGCAAGATTCTTAAAACAGGATTCATGCCTACCATAGGCTTCCAGCTCAGCGGACAGTACCAGTCACTCTACAACAACAATTTCAATTTGTTTGATTACAAATGGTCTCCAAGTGCGTCATTCACACTTTCTGTATCTGTGCCAATCTTCAAGGCAAGCAATTTCACAAAGCTCAGAAGCAACAAGTTACAGCTTTCTACGCTTAACGACACTCGCACTAACACTATCCGCCAGCTCAACATGGCAATGGACAGCTACGCAAAGAACATGGCTTCAAGCATTGCACAGGTAAACAGTAACAAGCAAGCTGTTGAGCAAGCAAACAAAGCTGTTAGCATTGCTTCAAAAAGATATGAAATCGGTGGAGGTACAATTCTTGAACTCAACCAAAGCGAGGTTGCCCTCACTCAGGCAAAGCTCACATACAACCAGTCAATCTACGACTACCTGACAAACAAGGCAGACCTGGATTACACACTCGGACGTGAGAACCATATCAAATGAAAAAGCGAAAGACATATAAAGCAAGAATAATAACTAAAAACAGAATATAATAAGATGAAAAGACATTTCATGTTTGCATCCATTGCATTTGCAACACTGATGCTTGCTTCATGCGGTGAAGACAAAAGTGCAGAGACTGCAACTGCAGTTCAGACAGAAGAGAAACCTCAGGTAAAAATACAGAAGGTAGCTCTTCAAAGCGTTCCACAAACAGAAACTTATACGGGAACTGT
>JAFTTD010000005.1 GCA_017466965.1 Bacteroidaceae bacterium | reverse complement strand
GTTGTATTTCTTTTATTTGTAATTTTGTACTGAAATTTATTGCGTATGGATTTGATTCAGCTTATTAAGGCACCTATAGAAAAGGAAATGGACGAATATACGAGAGTGTTTGATTCGTATATGGTTCACTCTAATCTTTTGCTTAATGAAGTTCTTAAAAAAATTGGTTCTCGAAAAGGTAAGATGATGAGACCGTTATTGGCTTTGCTTGCTGCTCGTCTTTTGGGTGAAGTGAGCGAAAAATCCATATATACAGCTGCTACTGTTGAATTTTTTCATACAGCGAGCCTTATTCATGATGATATTGTTGATGAAAGTGATAGTAGGAGAGGGCTTGCCTCTGTTAATTTTACATACGGTAATAAAGTTGCAGTTCTAATAGGCGATTTCTTGTTGGCGAACTCTCTGTTATGCTCTGTAAAGACCGGGAATACTCGTCTTGTTGAAATTATTTCAATAGCGGCTCAGAATCTTGCTGATGGCGAATTGTTGCAGCTTGATAACGTCAAAAACACAGAGATTTCAGAGGATATTTATTATCATATTATAAGGAATAAGACTGCCGCTCTATTCGCAGCTTGCGCTGAAGGTGGTGCATTGTCTGTAGGTGCTTCTGAAAGTGATATTGAAAGATTAAAATCTTTCGGTGAAATCGTAGGTATGTGTTTTCAAATTCGTGATGATATATTTGATTATGAAAAAGATTCACGTATTGGTAAACCATCAGGTAACGATATGAAAGAAGGAAAGCTAACATTGCCCCTCATTCATGTGTTATTTAAGATGAAAGATGAGGAAATGTTCAAGATAGCATATAAAATTAAGGAAGGGGATGTTTCGGACGATGAAATTGAAAGAATAGTAGAGTTTACAAAGGTCAATGGTGGAATTGACTATGCTAAGAAGGTGATGGGAGACTATGCTGAGCGTGCCAAAGCTTTGCTGTCTGTTTATCCTGATTCAGATGTAAAGCAGTCTCTTATTTCTTATGTAGATTATTCTATCACTCGATATTTATGATAGCTAAATAATTAAATAGAAACTATATTAAAACAAGCCAATTTGCATGTTATCAGCAAGTTGGCTTGTTTTGTTTTTAGTGTTCTATTGTTTTGAACATCTTATTCTATCTGTATTTTCTTTTAAAAGAAATTTACTTCTTCTCCTAAGATGTCATTCAATAATGTGTTTGCTAAACTGCTTGTGCCTAATCTGAACATTTTGTTGTTCAGCAATTTCTCTCCGAGAACTTCTTTAACAATGGTATAGTATGAAAGCGCATCTTCTACTGTTTTCATTCCGCCAGCAGGCTTAAATCCTGTTTGGATACCTGTTTTGTCGTAATACTCCTTGATAGCCTGACACATGACAAGTGCAGCTTCTGGAGTTGCAGCAGGTTCAAGTTTTCCTGTTGATGTTTTAATGTAATCAGCGCCAGAATACATTGCTAATAATGCTGCTTTCTTTATGTTAGAAGCTGTTTTCAGACAGCCTGTTTCAAGTATTACCTTAAGTTTTTTGTCACCGCAAACAGACTTTATTTCACTGATTTCATCGTATATATCTTCATAGTCGCCAGAAAGAAATTTGCCTACAGGCATTACAATATCTATTTCTGTTGCACCGTCTTGTATAGCTAAGGCTGTTTCTGCTACTTTCACTTCAAGAAAACTTTGTGAAGATGGGAAGCATCCTGATACGCAAGTTATCTCTATTTCTTCGTTTTCAAGTGTATCATGGCATAATCCAGCGAAGTTAGGAAATACACACACTGTAGCAACGTGGCCTAATTCAGGGTATTGAGTGTCAAAATCATTTACTTTTTCAATAAGACTCAATACACTTTCGTAGTTGTCTGTTGTCTTTAGTGTTGTGAGTTCTATACTGTTGAAAAGAAATTTCTTAACCTCAGGATTGTCATTCTCCTTAACTCTTTCTGCAAGTAGGGTAGTGGTCTGTCGTTTGATAGATTTGTCGTCAATATTAACGTCATACATCTTAAATACTTGCTCATATTTGCTTAACTCGTGATCGTCCTCGTTGTGTTCACAATCGCAGTCAAAATTGTCATGAAAATGATTGTATTCCATATTAAATAATATTTGATTTTAAGTGATTTTTAAGTATATGGTATTTTTATTCTTTTTGTTTATACATATCTTTGTAACAGAGATTTGGTTTAGGGTTTCTACAGCTTTCAAGAAAGTTTTTTATTAGTTAAGTGCCTTTCTTTATCCCTGTTGGTTTTTTTTCTTATGTTCGCCTCAAACGCTTCTGTTAGATTAACGCCTGTTTGGTTTGCCAAGCAGCATAGAACCCAAAGAATGTCTGCCATTTCATCGGCTATATTGTCTTTTTCTCCTTCTTTGAATGATTGTTCACCGTATTTTCTTGCCATGATTCTGGCTAATTCACCTACTTCTTCTGTGAGGATTGCCATGTTTGTGAGTTCGTTGAAATAGCGAACCCCATATTCTTTTATCCAGCAATCAACTTTTTCTTGTAGTTGTTCGAGTGTTAAATTTTCCATTACTCCTTGTTTTTAGTGTCCATGCAGATTGTTACAGGACCGTCGTTGATCAATGAAACCTGCATGTCTGCCCCAAACACACCTGTTCCTACTTCCTTGCCAAGTGTTTGGCTCAGGACATTGCAGAATTGTTCGTATAGTGGAACTGTGATAGCGTGGCTGCCTGCTCTAAGATATGATGGCCTGTTTCCTTTTTTGTATGATGCCCATAATGTGAATTGGCTGATGACGAGTATTTCGCCATCTATATCTTTTATTGATTTGTTCATAACGTGGTTTTCGTCATCAAAAACTCTCAAACCTACAATTTTCTTGCAAAGCCATTCTATGTCTTCTTTGTTGTCAGCTTCTTCTATTCCGACAAGAACCAAATATCCGTCTTTTATACTTGATTTTATATTTCCTTCTATACTTACGGATGCCTCTTTAACTCTTTGAATTACTGCTCTCATACTTGGTATCTAAATTTTTTAACACGCAAATTTACTAAAAAAAGAATTGTATAGTCTTATTCTTTGATGTTTATTTTGTTTTTTCAAGCATAACATCCTTTTTTAGTTGTGGATGTTATTTAATTAATTGATATACAATGTGTTAATGTTTTTATTTATGGTTTTCTCTCTTTGTATTATGTTTTTAGTCCTTCTAAAAGTATTTTAGCCTTCGCTTTTCCTATGATTTCAGCAATTTCATTTTCACTTGCTTCTTTTATTCTTTTTATACTCTTGAATTTTTTTAATAATTCTGATTTTGTTGCCGGTCCTATGCCCTTGATTCCGTCAAGTTCTGATTGCAGTTGTTTCTTGCTTCTTTTGTCTCTGTGGAATGTGATTGCGTATCTGTGTACTTCATCTTGAATTCTTGTTAGGAAATTGAATAATGAGCTTCTTTGTTCTATTCCTATTGTTTGTTGAGGAAAACCAAACAGTAATTCTGATGTGCGGTGTTTTCCGTCTTTAGCTAATCCGGCTATTGGTATGTTCAAACCCAAATCGTCTTCAATGACCTTTCTGACTACTTCCATCTGTCCTTTGCCTCCGTCGGTTATAATCAGGTCGGGAAGGGGAGTTCCTTCCGATATTGCTCTTGAATATCGTCTGAAGACAACTTCGCCCATAGATGCGTAGTCATCGGGGCCTTCAACAGTCTTTATGTTGTATTTTCTGTAGTCGTTCTTTGATGGTTTTGCTTTTTTGAACACAACGCATCCTGCAACAGCACTAGAACCTGATATGTTGGAGTTGTCAAAACATTCTATATGATAAGGCAGTTTCTTAAGTCCTAATTTATTCTGTAATTCTTTCAGTATATTCACGCTTCTTTGTTCCGGATTCAGTTTTTCTGCCTGTTTTATTCGGTCGAATTTGTATTGCTTCACGTTCATTATAGAAAGATCTAAAAGATGTTTTTTGTCTCCTCTTACTGGTACAGTGAATGTAACATCTTTTAATTCTGTCTCCAATGTGAATGGAACCACTATTTCTTTTGAGTTGCTCTTAAACCTTTCTCTCATTTCAATGATTCCAAGGGCTAATAGATCTTCTTTTGATTCGTCTATTTTCTTTTTGTACTCAAATGTGTATGTTTGGTTAATGCATCCGTTTGTTATATGCAAAAAGTTAATAAAAGCCGAGTCTTCGTCGTCAACGATAGAGAATACATCCATGTTATGGTATGAATGTGCTATTACTTCGCTTTTTTCACAAAAATCAACAGCTAAATCATATTTGACTTTTATTGCTTGAGCCTCTTCAAACCGCATTTCTTCTGATAATGATTTCATTTCAGACAAGAGTTTTTCACAAACCATGCGTGTGTTGCCTTTTAGTATTTCCCTGATTTGACCGATGCTCTTCATGTAGTCTTCTCTGCTTTGAAGTCCTATGCATGGTGCTTTGCAGTTTATTATATGGTATTCAAGGCATGTTTGGTATTTTCCTTTTCTTATCATTTCTTCTGTCATTGGCATACGGCATCTTCTTATTTGGAACATTTTATTGATTAGTTCCAACATGTTGTTTAATGTGCCTGCATGGCTGAAGGGCCCGTAATATGTTGAACCGTCGTTTAGAATTTTTCTTGTCTTAAATACGCGTGGGAAGTATTCGTTCGTTACACATACAGAAGGATATGATTTGTCGTCTTTAAGTAATATGTTGTAACGGGGCTTAAATTTTTTAATAAGATTATTTTCTAACAGAAGTGCGTCTTCGTCTGTTGGTACTATAACGTAGTTTATATCTTCTATTTTGCTTACAAGAATTTGTGTTTTTCTTGATTGCTGGTTTTTGTTGAAATACGAGCTTACTCTACGTTTTAGGTTTTTGGCCTTTCCAACATAGATTATCTCCTTGTTTTTATCAAAGTACTGATAACAACCAGGAAGTTCTGGCAGGTTAAGAACTATGTTTTTAAGTCTTTCAATCCTTTCGTTCTCTTTGCTCATTTTTCTATTTCTAATAAATATATAACCGCATAAATGTTCCACGTGAAACACCTTGCGGTTATTCTAAATAATCAATCGTTTATTAGGGTTGTAATTTCTATTTCGTTTCCGATAAACTCTCTGCCCTTTAGTCCTTCATCCCTTATTTCTACAATGAAATTCATGTAGCATTTTTGAGGATTGAATCTTTTCACCAAGTCCCATGCTGCTTTTATTGTGCCTCCTGTTGCGAGCAAATCGTCGTGTATTAGCACAACGTCTTCTTTGTTGATGCTGCCTTTGTGTATTTCTACTGTGTCAGTTCCGTACACCTTATCGTAAGTGGCGCTGATAGTTTCTCCTGGAAGTTTTCCTTTCTTTCTGCAAAGCACAAGTCCGGCATTAAGTCTTCTTGCTATGATTGCCCCCATAACAAACCCTCTTGATTCTACGCCTACCACTTTTGTTATTCCTTTGTCTTTGTAGAGTTCGTAGATTTTTTCTTCCATTATTTCAAGACACTTGTTGTCACAGAATAGGGTTGTTACATCCCGAAACAAAATTCCTTTTTCAGGAAAGTCGGGTATCAGTCTGAGGTTCTTTTTAAGGTGTTCCATGTTATGTTGTTTAGAATTTTAATTTTGCGGCCGCTGTTGTTCCACGTGAAACAATGTGTACTGTTTGTTGTTTTGTTGTTACCTTCCAAGCAAAACCAGCATTATGTTTATGTCGCTTGGCGAAACTCCTGGTATTCTGCTTGCCTGTGCAAGAGTTGCCGGATTTATGGCGGCGAGTTTCTGTCGTGCTTCGATGGTAATTTGGTTCATGTTGGCATAATCAAATTTGTCCTGTATCTTGATGTTCTCAAGTCTTAGCATTTTGTCTGCCACCATATGTTCCCGTTCTATGTATCCTTTGTATTTTATAAGAATTTCTGTAGCTTCAACAATCTCATCTTTTCTGTCAGTGATTTTTTCTATCTCACTCATGAAACTTTTGATGTGTGGAGCTATGTTGTTTATTGTAATCTGTGGCCGTCCAATGAGGTCGGATAGTTTGCATCCTTGACGGAGTGGGGCTGTGTTAAGACTTTCAAGGGTGTCGTTGATGAGTGCTGGCTTTATAGAGAAGTTGTCTGTGAAGTCAACAAGATGTGCTATAGCTTCTTTTTTAGATAGCATTCTTTCGTACCGCTCACGTGTGGCAAGTCCGATGTTGTAGCTCTTCTCTGTCAGTCTCATGTCGGCGTCGTCCTGTCTCAGAAGAATTCTGTATTCAGCGCGTGATGTGAACATTCTGTATGGCTCGTCAACGCCTTTAGTTACAAGATCATCTATGAGTACTCCTATATATGCTTCGTTGCGGTTTAGTATGAACTCTTTTCCTCCTCCGCATTTTATTGCTGCGTTTATGCCTGCTATCAAGCCTTGTCCTGCTGCTTCTTCGTATCCTGTGGTTCCGTTTACTTGCCCTGCAAAATACAGGTTCTTGATTGTTTTTGATTCAAGAGTATGGGTGAGTTGGGTAGGGTCGAAGAAGTCGTATTCTATGGCATAGCCCGGGCGATACACCACCATGTCCCTGAAGCAAGGTATAAGTCTCAGCGCTTCGATTTGTATGTCCATAGGGAGGGATGATGAGAATCCGTTCAGATACATTTCGTTCGTGGTTTCACCTTCTGGTTCAAGAAACAGCTGGTGCATATCCTTGTCGGGGAATGTATGCAGTTTTGTTTCTATGCTTGGACAGTAGCGCGGACCTATACTTTGTATTTCTCCGTTATAGAGTGGTGAGTCGGCAAATCCAGAACGAAGTTTCTCGTGTACTTCCTCGTTTGTGTAGCAAGTCCAGCAAGGCAACTGTTTCAGTTTTCTTGGCTCGTTCATGAACGAGAATGTGTGGAAATCATCTTCGCCTTCTTGAGGGGTCATTAGGCTGAAGTCAACGCTTCTCTTGTCTATTCTTACAGGGGTTCCTGTTTTCATTCTGTCGGCCCT
>JAFTTD010000084.1 GCA_017466965.1 Bacteroidaceae bacterium | reverse complement strand
TTTCCGGAAAAACAATACAGAGCGCTCCATACGAACTGCTAATAGTTGCAAACAAGGATTGGCTCAACGGACCATACGGAGGAGCATTGATGGAAGTGGCAAAAGCAGAAGTTCCTGGACTTCCGCAGTCAGAACCTAATTTCAGAGTGACAGCAATAAACCCGACAAGTTTCAACAAAACATTTCAAGTATATGGCAATATCATTCATGCCACAATAGACTCTAACTTGTCAGAACCGGAAATAAAGATTGCACATAATGTATATGCACGTCCGCAGATTATAATGTCAATATCTGCACCGAGCAATGTTGCATTTGCAGAATTCGTAAAAAAACAGGAGGAATATATCATCAGTACATTTATAAACTCAGAACTTTCGCTAAAGGAAGAATATCTGAAACGAGTTCACAACGGGCAAGTTGCTACTGCTGTTAAGAAGATGTTCGACTGTACAATTTATGTACCTAAAGATATTAGTTCCATAAAAGAAGGAAAGGATTTTCTTTGGGCCTCATCTGACAAGCAGGACAACAAGCAAAATCTCTGTGTTTACACATATCCTTACACTTCTGAATCAACATTCACGCTTGACTATTTCATTCAGAAGCGCGATTCCTTCATGAAGGAAAACATCAGGGGATATCGCGACAATCAGTTTATGACTACTGACAGCAGAACAGTTGTATCCAGAAATATTAACGTGGACGGAAGGTTCGTGCAGGAGGTACGAGGACTCTGGAAAATGGAAAACGACATGATGGGAGGCCCTTTTGTATCATATTCGCAAGTGGACACTGTTAACCATCGTGTAATCGTTACTGAAGGATTTGTTTATGCGCCAGACAAGAGCAAACGCAATTTCATCAGAGACATGGAGGCAAGTTTGCAGACCTTGGTGCTTCCTAAAAGGTAATAGCTTACTTAAGTTTTAAGTTAAAGAGTTTTTTAAGTACACTCTTAACATCTTTCCAGGAGTGAAACAAAAGATAGGCAGATAATTTTGTAAATTTCTTTGGCATATCATAAAATCTTTATAACTTTGCGCTACTGAAGTGGCAATTCAGCATGAATTCCACAAAAGACAAATGACGTTATACGTTAACAAAGAACTATAAATTCAAATTCTAAATTTTAAAAGTAAAGATTATGGCTTACGTAATTACAGATGATTGTGTAATGTGCGGTTCTTGCGCTGGCGAGTGCCCATCAGGTGCTATCTCAGAAGGTGATGGCAAGTATGTTATTGATGCTGATGCATGTGTTGATTGCGGCACTTGCGCTGACGCTTGTCCTACAGGCGCTATTACTCCAGGAGAATAATTCCTTGGGAACATACTTTAAGAAAAAAGAAACGGACGAATCAACTGACTCGCCCGTTTTTTGTTGTTTTAATTTTCAGTCTTTTATGACATTGAAGGAACCATATCCTCATTATTGTAAAAAATGGATTGACCGTACGCAAGTCGTGGCACAGCCACCCACTTAACAAGCATTTCTTCTGGAGCATACGAACGCTTTGCTTGCCTGAGACCCTCTAAACCCATATCTTCTTCACGATTGATATACACACAAGTGTCTGGCAGAGAAGCGGCAAAAGCCTGGGCTATTACAGCATATACACCTTCGTATGAAGAGTCAGCCTTTTCAACACACACATCAAAGGTTTCATCATTAATATATCCGCCAAGCGTGAAAGCAGCAACTTCATTACCTATCATCACCACCCCACCCTTTAGGCCTAAGCTTCTGAAATTATCCAGCAGGCATGTGGTATAATTATATTCATCCTTTCTGCTTATATAGGTATTTTCCTCCATCTGCTCAGCGTTCCATTTTTTCTCTAAATCCTTGCACTTTGGCACGAGTTCTTCTGTTAGTTCCATATATTTCGCCTCCGGATATAGCTTGAAGAACTTGTTTACATAATTCCGCTTTGCTTGCAGTTTCTTTCCTTCCAATGTTGCAAGCGACTCGCGTTTATACATATAATCTGAAGAAGCCTCATCAGAGACAAAATCAAAGTGCCCCGGCATTGCACTTTCCACATCAGCTTTACAGTTTTGAGGAATACCGAAAATTCTGCATTTGAATCTCATTGTTTGAGCATCTTCAAGCATCTGCATCAATACAAATCGCAAATTCCCGTTTCCTATTGGCAAAGAGTATGTGAAACTTCCTTTCATCTCATATCTTAGCACAAGCATGCCTTCAACAATGGCATAATGTATGTTTGTAATATGCCGCCAACCATACATATTCGCAAAAAGCATATCTGCTGTGCGCCTGCCACTCTGCTTAGTGAATCGTTGTATTAAATCCTTATCAGCAAGATTCAAT
>JAFTTD010000083.1 GCA_017466965.1 Bacteroidaceae bacterium | reverse complement strand
GCAAACCGCCTGTTTTCTCTGCTTTTGAATCAACTGCATTGCTCCATGATGAAGGCAAAGTAAGTTCAAACGCTCCGAAGAATGAAGCTGCGAACACAACCAGCATCAGGAAGAAGAATATGTTGAATACGGCGTTGGTAGCAAGTGAATTGAGAGCATTTGCTCCGAAAATACCTGTCACGATAAGTCCGAGAGCAAGATAAATCACTACGATAGAAACTCCATATATCCATGCGTCACGTATGCCCTTCTTCTTGTCTCCGCTACGCTTGAGGAAGAAGCTTACTGTCATTGGTATGATAGGCCATACGCATGGTGTGACAAGAGCAACAAGACCTCCAATGAGTCCGAGCAAGAAAATCTGCCAAAGGGAAGAATCAGCAGCAGAAGCGTTCCCTGTTTCATCAAATCTCTTAAGCTGGTCAATAACAGGAGCCCAAAGAATCTCCTTACCGAGAACAGGCTTAGAAACTTCCGCCTGAGCAGCCTCTACTGGCTTCTCTTCCTTAACAGCCTCCTTTTCTACAGCTTTAGCCTGAGGCTTTTCTTCCGCCTTAGCCTTTGCTGCAGTCTTCTCAGAATCAGCAGCTTTGGCAGCTGGAGTCTTTACGGCCTTCTGCACTTTAGCCTCGCCTGAGAAGCTGAATTCTACCGGTGTTGGAGGAATACAATTCATATCATCACAAGCACCATACTCCAAATATCCGGTAATCTCATACTTGCCTCCTGTGAATTTCACCTTCTGCACGAAAGTTCCTTTACCTTCAAAGAAGAATACATCTGTTCCGAACATTTCCTCATAATGCTTCTGAACATTTCCAACAGCCTGAAGCGGTCCTACAAGTTCTGCGCCTGTAAGCACTTCCGCATTGAAAGTTGTTGCTGTAGGTCCGTCAGGAATAACATTGGTAGAATACATGTGCCAACCTGTTTCGATGGTTGCATTGAAAAAGATTTCCGCCTCTGTTTCAGACAGATTTTTAAGAGTTGTCTCAACTTTTACAGGATTAGCGAACTGAGCATTTACCACACCCATAACTAGCAATCCCAGAGCCAACATCATTGTTCTTAAAATTTTCATAAAATATTTGTTTTAATTAGTAATTTCCAATTACAATATAATGTTTAACGTTGAAAGAATAAAAGCGCAATACGATTGCGCGCACACACGCAATCCTTAAAGACAAGGATTCAACGTGCAAAGATAGAAAAAACAAATGAACGCATTGCAAAAAAATCGCGTAATTAAGCATTTTATGTCCTTCAGACTCTACTTTCTTATGATTCAGGGAATAAGTAATTGCAACATAGACAATTCATCAATATGGAGAGATATTATCCAGCTGACCAATTTTCCCCTCAACAACTTTCGTTTCCAACAGTATTCTGAAGTCCTCTGCACTTATATGAGTCTTAGGCTCAAAATCAGACGACTTCATATATTTCAACAAACTCAGATAGAATTGTCTTCCTTCAGGATATTCAGAGGCCTTCTCCAAATCGGACATGACAACAAGCAATTTCCCCTTACCCACAGAGAACTCAAAAACGAGTCCCAACTTGTGATTGCGCTCTATATTGTCAATAACCTGCACAACAGGACGATATTCAGGAGCAGTGTTGTCTAATTTGAACGGATGGCTCGCCTTAACTACAGGGAACCACTGCCAATTGGTGTGCATATCTGTAGGAAAACTGTTGAAAAGCGGATGCTGCGGGTCAGCAAGTATCCCTAATGTTCCAGGCGAAACGTGTCTGCCATTTTTCTCTGATATGGTCTTGAACATACGGTAGTTCCAATAGTCCGTCTGGAACAAGCCTCCTACTGTCTGTTCAGACTCTCCAGGCATCAGCAACACGCTTTCACCATCCTCCAAACGCTTCGCTACATCATTTGTAAATTCTGTAGCTATCAAGGTTTCTTTTTTCAGTTCATCAAGATTATTCTTCGCCGGATACACCCACAAATTATATTTATTATTGTTGCTTGCACCCTCAACAACGAGTGACAATTCAAGCTGAACAGGTTGTTCAAAGTAATCAAGAGACATTTCTATAGAACCTACATCTATAAGCCCAAACTCATCACTTTCTATCACCATGCTGCCCTTAGCATTGCCAAGCGTCCAATGCAAAGTTTTACCGTTAAGGCTCTCTTCTCCATAGTTTGCCACCTGAACCTTCGCCTGAAGTGTTTCATCATTGGCAAAACAGAACTTATCTACTATCAGAAGAGGTACTACAGGCGCACACCAGCCTCGCCACTCCTCTTCAGTGCAGAGCCCTTTTGAATCAAGGAAAGCATCAAGAATACCTACATACGCACTTCCCTGTCCTGGATAATCCTGAAGATCAAGAAGCTGGAAACCAGCCATATTAGGAGTGCGAAGGTCCATTTCTATGTCCTGCTTATACAACTGCAACGACCACAGTCCGCTTGCACGATGAAAGTCCTTAGCCAAATCTGCCATACCAGCTTTTTCGAGACGGTCACGGAATATCTCCATGTTATACGGATAGAGTGCGCCGGTATATTTCTTTATCTCATCATAATCAGGATATGTCTGGAACTGGGCTGTCTCATGCGAAATTATAGGCACTTGTGCCAGTGAGCAGCCTTCTGTGAAGTTCATCTCTGTATTTGGATAAAAATGATTTATCATACCTCCATCAGCAACGTCGGCAAACGAGAATGAACCACGGGTGTGAGTATTGTAGTTGCCCCATCCTTCTCCACCAACTCGGCAGGTAACAAAGAAGTCCATACCCGGCTTCACTCCCTCATACCCTAAGTAGTAGTTTGAACCGAATGTATATATTTTGTCAGGAGCCATAGAACGGAAATGATCTATAAACTCAGCCATCTTACTGATGTTGCCCCAAAGTTCGTTGCCAAGGGCGAACATGCGGAATGAAGGATGATGTCCGTATGTGCGAATTATGTTTTCACCTTCCTTAAGCAAGAAATCCATCAGTACGGTGTCCTTGTCATTGAAATCGCCCCAGAACGGCAATTCAGGCTGCAAGAAGATTCCATATTCATCAGCTGCGGCAAAGGCGGCCTCTGGCGGACACCATGAATGGAAACGCACATGATTTAGTCCGTAATTCTCACATACCTGAAAATACTTGCGCCATGAATCAATATCCATTGCCACATGACCTGTGAGTGGCCATACGCAGGCATCGTGTCTGCCTCGAAGGAATATCTTGTGACCATTGGCGTAGAAGTGCTGGCCGTCAATGTGGAAATCGTTGAAAGCTGGATGAACTCTCACATCAGGATACTCCTCTTGCAAAATACTCAAACTTATCTCACCAATAATGCCGTTCCAATTGGTTTGGGTGTTTTCTGTATAAGCATGGCTGCTGTCATAAACCTGCCAAGGCACTCCACTACCATTGTCAACCATTATATCCAGTTCATGCTCGCCAGGAGTAAGATATTCACCAAGGCTAAAAAGCTGAGGAGTGGATATATTGTTAGAAGAACCCACAAACTTGCCATCAACATATATCTCAGTAGGCCTTGTACGTTCTAATTTAAGATACACCTGTTTGTCTTTCCATCCTTTAGGTATATCAACAGTGCGCCTATACCATGCGCGTCCTTTATAAGAATAAGGACGGGAAAGATGCGTCGTTTCACCTTTCCACTCAAGCGTGTCACCTTTCTGATTTGTATCCGTTGTGCCAGGAAGCTGTATTGTTTCTGTCATTTGAGAATCCGGGCCCATTTTACCTTGACGATCAAGGCTGAACTGCCATGTGCCACTTAAATCTATAGTTGTCACCTCCGTACAACCAACGAACAAGAACAGCACTACAACAAGAAGGTGTAGTATTGCGCATTTTGTTTTTTTCATAACATCATGTATTTAAAAGTTTTGCAAGCAAATATACAATAAAGATATAACACTTTATAAAAAAGGATGAAAAAAGAAAAGTTATACTGAAAAAAGATATTTCCCTATAACAAATCAACCACTCCATTCAAACAACACATTTAGGGCTATCAGTAAATCTGAACAGACATGAACTTTTCAACAAACCAAAATCCCCACAAATTTTGGTTTGCAAACAATTATTTAACATTTTCGTTGTCAAGAGCCTAAAAATAATCCGTTCATTTCTTCATTATTTGGAACAGAAATTCTACCTTTGCAAATTGAAATAAGTACGTACGCATTGAAACGTAATGAAGATACATATAATTATATAATCAAGATGAAGAAGCAGTTTAAGAAAGTGCTGGTTTTAGGTTCTGGAGCCCTAAAAATCGGACAAGCAGGAGAGTTTGATTACTCTGGTTCACAAGCGTTAAAGGCCTTGCGTGAAGAAGGTATACGCTCAGTGTTGGTTAATCCAAACATTGCAACAATCCAAACTTCAGAAGGCATTGCAGACCAAGTTTATTTCTTGCCAGTAACAACACATTTTGTTACCGAAATTATTAAGAAAGAACGTCCTGACGGTATATTGCTGGCTTTTGGTGGCCAGACAGCGCTCAACTGTGGTACAGAATTATATCAGAAAGGAATACTTAAAGAATATGGCGTTGAAGTTCTCGGCACGTCGGTAGAAGCAATTATGTACACCGAAGACCGAGACCTTTTTGTAAAGAAGCTTGACGAAATTGAGATGAAGACTCCTGTGAGCGAAGCTGTAGAAAACATGGAAGATGCACTTGCAGCTGCTCACAAGATAGGATTCCCTGTAATGATTCGTTCTGCATACGCACTTGGAGGCTTGGGTAGCGGTATCTGCAAAAACGAAGAACAATTCGTGGAACTTGCAGAAAGCGCATTCACTTTCGCACCGCAGATTCTCGTTGAAGAATCACTCAAAGGATGGAAAGAAATCGAGTTCGAGGTTATCAGAGACGCTAATGACCATTGTTTCACTGTGGCAAGCATGGAAAACTTTGATCCGCTCGGAATTCACACCGGAGAGTCTATAGTTGTGGCACCTACTTGCTCGCTTACCCAGGAACAGGTTACATATCTTCAGGAAATATCTGTAAAATGTATCCGCCATCTCGGCATTGTCGGAGAATGTAATATTCAGTACGCCTACAATGCTGTAACCAACGACTACCGTGTAATTGAGGTTAATGCACGACTTAGCCGTTCTTCGGCTCTCGCATCAAAGGCTACAGGATACCCTCTTGCATTCGTAGCTGCCGAGATTGGTCTCGGATATACCCTTGACCAGATTGGCGAAATGGGCACACCAAATTCTGCATACGTAGCACCAACTCTTGATTATCTGATATGCAAGATTCCACGTTGGGACTTGACTAAGTTTGCAGGCGTATCACGCCATATCGGTTCAAGCATGAAGTCAGTAGGCGAGATTATGTCAATCGGTCGTTCTTTTGAGGAAATCATACAGAAAGGTCTCAGAATGATTGGTCAAGGCATGCACGGATTCGTCGGTAACGAGAAAACTCATTTCGACAACCTTGATGATGAACTTGAGAATCCAACAGACCTCCGCATCTTCGCCATCGCACAGGCTTTAGAAGAAGGCTATACTATAGACCGCATAGTTGAACTCACAAAGATTGACCCTTGGTTTATCGGCAAGCTGAAAAACATTGTAGATATGAAAAACAAACTTTCAGAGTACAACACTCTGGAAGAATTGCCAGCAGAACTGCTCCGCGAGGCAAAGGTTCTTGGATTCTCTGACTTCCAGATTGCGCGCTTTGTCATAAAGCCGGTAAACGTAAATATGGAGAAAGAAAATCTTGCTGTCAGAAACTATCGTAAGAAACTCGGTATTATTCCTGCTGTTAAGCGCATAAACACCGTTGCATCTGAACATCCGGAACTGACAAACTATCTCTACATGACATATGCGGTTGAGGGATATGATGTAAATTACTATTCACATGAAAAGTCTGTTGTAGTACTCGGTTCTGGCGCATACAGAATAGGTTCATCTGTAGAGTTTGACTGGTGTTCTGTTAACGCAATTCAGACAGCTCGCAAGTTGGGATACAAATCCATAATGATAAACTACAATCCTGAGACTGTATCTACAGACTATGACATGTGCGACCGTCTGTATTTTGACGAGCTTTCATTCGAGCGTGTACTTGATGTCATTGACTTGGAACAGCCACGCGGTGTCATTGTATCTGTGGGAGGCCAGATTCCTAACAACCTTGCAATGAAACTTCACCGTCAGTCTGTGCCTATCCTCGGTACTTCGCCTGTTTCTATTGACCGCGCTGAAAACCGCAACAAGTTCTCGGCTATGCTTGACCAGCTCGGCATAGACCAACCAGCTTGGCAGGAACTCACAAGTCTTGACGACATGAAGGAATTCATCAAGAAAGTTGGTTATCCAGTGCTTGTACGTCCTTCATACGTTCTTTCAGGAGCTGCAATGAATGTTTGCCACAACGAGGAAGAACTTGAAAGATTCCTCAACATGGCAGCAGAGGTTTCAAAGGAATACCCTGTAGTAGTGTCACAATTCATGCAAGAAACAAAAGAAATTGAGTTTGACGCTGTTGCTCAGAACGGTGAAGTTGTAGAATATGCTATTTCTGAACACGTAGAGTTCGCAGGCGTTCACTCTGGTGATGCCACTCTTGTATTCCCTGCACAGCAGATTTATTTTGCTACAGCACGCACTATCAAGAAGATCAGCCGCCAGATAGCAAAAGAACTTAACATCAGCGGTCCGTTCAATATACAGTATCTCGCTAAGGGCAACCAAGTTAAGGTTATTGAATGTAATCTCCGTGCATCACGCTCATTCCCGTTCGTGTCAAAGATATTGAAACGCAATTTCATTGAGACAGCAACAAAGATTATGCTTGACGCTCCTTACAGCCAGCCAGACAAGTCTGCATTCGACATTGACAGAATAGGTGTTAAAGCATCTCAGTTCTCGTTTGCTCGTTTGCAGAACGCCGACCCTGTACTCAGTGTAGATATGTCATCTACAGGAGAAGTTGGTTGTCTTGGTGATGATTTCAACGAGGCTCTCCTCAACGCACTCATCGCTACAGGATATAAGATTCCTAAGAAATCAGTGATGCTCTCTTCAGGAGACGCTAAATCTAAGGTTGACTTGCTGGAACCAAGCCGTATGCTTGCATCAAAGGGATACAATGTATATGCAACAGAAGGAACTGCAAAATTCTTGAATGACAACGGAATACCTGCTATTGCAGTACATTGGCCAGATGAAAATCCATCAGCTGAGAACAATGTTATGCAAATGATTGCAGATCATCAGTTCGATCTTATAGTCAACATTCCAAAGAACCATACAAAGCGTGAACTTACAAACGGATACCGCATCCGCCGTGCATCCATCGACCACAACATTCCATTGATGACAAATGCACGTCTTGCGAAAGCATTTATCGAGGCCTTCTGTCAACTCAAAGAAGAAGACATTCAGATAAAGAGCTGGCAAGAATACAAGTAAACATGCAGAAAGCATACAAGTATTATAATCCACATTATAATAACATAAATAAAAAAAGCCGTGCCTCATCATAAAAGATTTGGCACGGCTTTTTTATTGTACCCTACATTCATTTCATAAGGAGTTAATTTTAAAATCATTTGCTCCCGAAACATTTGCGGCTAACATACGGCATAAGAAGAAGCTGCATTATCCCTCTTACAGCCAAATAGGTCAAAAATGCCATCCACAGAGCATGATTGGCATAGGATTCTGCAAAACAAAAATGAATTATGAAAAACGACGTTGCTGCACAAGCCATAGAAATCAGCATCTGTCGTGTGGCTGTTGCACCAATGAAGACTCCATCCATAATAAAGCCAACCATTCCACAAGCAGGAATAAAGATTGCATAAAGCATATATTCGGATGCCGCTGATACGACAGCAGATTCATTTGTAAGCAAAGAAAGGAAAGAGCCTCCTCCTAATGCATAAACAAGCATGAATGCCAATCCCATAACTGTTCCCCATACAAAAAGCCTTCTTATGGAACCTCTGAAAGATTCATAGTTCTGCGCCCCGATGGACTTGCCTACAAGCGCTTCACCAGCAAAAGCAAAACCGTCCATCACATATGAGAAGAGAGTGAACAGCTGCATAAGCAATGTGTTTACAGCAAGAATAGTATCCCCCTGTGCCGCACCTGCTGTAGTGAAAAACATTGTTACAGCTACAAGGCATAAGGTACGAAAGAATATATCTACATTCACCTTGAAAAATCTTGTAATAGCCATCTTGCCCTGACTACCCATAACAGAGTTCCACGATATTGAATCTCTGCTAATCAAACGCCTATAATGGCGAAGCCATAAAAACACAGCCATAAACAACCCTGCATATTGAGCAATCAAAGTTCCGTATGCCACTCCCTCCACTTTCATGCCGAAAACGAAGACAAGAAGAAGGCTGGCGAATATATTCACAATATTCTGCACAATAGCAATAGCCATCGGAGACTTGGAATTCTGCATTCCAACAAACCATCCGCTGAAAGAATAAAGCATAAGCATTGCAGGTGCGCCCCATATACAGATGTTATAATAGACTGTTGCAAGCTCTGCTACTTCGGCTGTAGGAGAAACAACAGCAAGAGCAAAGTTTCTCAACGGATTCTGAAAAACCATAAGAAGCAATGCCACCGACAACCCTACCAACAACGAGCGAAGAATCATACGCATTGTCTCTGGCAAATCACGCTTCCCAAGAGCCTGAGATGTCATGCCCGTAGTTCCCATGCGCAAGAATGCAAAAAGCCAATATATTATATTGAACATCAATCCACCCACCGCTATAGCACCAATATATGCCGGAGAGCCAAGATGTCCCACTATAGATACATCTACAAGCCCTAACAACGGTACAGTGATATTCGACACTATAGACGGAATTGCAATCTTGAGTATTTGTTTGTCACGCAGATTCATAAAAGATATTTTACTGGAAATACACGCTTGTTATCAACTAATCAATGCTTAATTATTTTTCTGCAGTACGCATTTTTAATTTTACGGTCTTATTGAATCGTGTGCAGAACAGAATACCTGCAGTAGTCAATCCAAACGGGAATGCCCACCAGATACCTTCAGGCCCCATGCCAAGAGTAAATGCAAACACATAGCTCAATGGAATGGAAACCAGAATATATGCAATGAATGCATACATCATCATCATCTTAACATCCTCTATAGCCCTTAAGGAATTAGCATAAACAATCTGTATGCAATCGCCTATCTGATACACCATCATAGGTGCGACGAGAGCCACAACAACCTTTATAACATCTTCACTCGTTGTGAACATAGAAGCAATAGGATATCGAAACACAAATATCATCACCGACAGAATCAGGCCAGTCAGAATCGTCATTGCAAGTCCAACACCAGCAGTCCTCCTTACTTCTGTCCATTCCCCTTGTCCTCGGAAATGGCTAATTCGTATTGCAACAGCAGCACCAAT
>JAFTTD010000082.1 GCA_017466965.1 Bacteroidaceae bacterium | reverse complement strand
ATTAAATCCGTCAATAATGTTTTCTGTGCATATACTTATGCCCGTCTTTCTTAATTCTGAAATTGCAGATATAATTGTTGCTGTATTTTTTATTTGATATTCGCCCCCAAGTTCTCCATGAAATACACCTAAAGTCTTTGACGTATATCTAATTCCATTCATATTGGTTATTTCAAAACCTGTTATCTCATCTGATTCATCAGCAAAAATTATTGGTGCCTGTTCTTCTTCCGCCTTTTTATTAAATACCTCTTTTGATTCGGGAACACTTTCACCAATAACAACAGGCACTCCGCTTTTAATAATACCAGCTTTCTCTTTCGCTATTTTTTCAATGGTGTCGCCTAAAAATTGCGTATGGTCAAAACTGATGTTGGTTATTACGCATAGTTCCGGAGTTATTATATTGGTGCAGTCTAATCTGCCTCCCAATCCTGTTTCTACAACAGCTATGTCAATGTTGTTGTCGGCGAAGTGTTTGAAAGCCAAGGCCGTTGTCAGTTCAAAGAAAGAAGGATGCAAAGGCTCAAAGAACTCTTTTTCCTTCGTCACGAATTCAATCACCGATTCTTCAGGAATCATTTCTCCGTTTATTCTTATTCTCTCTCTGAAATCAACAAGGTGCGGAGATGTATAAAGTCCCACTTTATATCCTGCCGACTGAAGTATGGATGCGATGGTGTGCGAACAAGAACCTTTACCATTTGTTCCAGCTATGTGAATAGACTTAAACTTCCTGTGTGGGTGATTGAAATGCTTGTCTAACGCCATTGTGTTATCAAGTCCTTCCTTGTATGCATCCTTGCCAATATTCTGGAACAATGGCGCACAGTTATACAAGTATTCTATACATTCCTTGTAATTCATATCATATTAAAGCTTTAGTAATATAAAACCTTATAACCCATTATAATTAAAGAGGATACATGTTTGTCGCATCCTCTTTAACCATTTGTTGTTTCCGTAAAATCTATTGTTGTTAAATTTCTAACTTGCTGAGGTTTTCTCTTACTTCCTCGTCAGAAACTTCATAGTTATGCAGACTGCCGCTTAGATACATGTCGTAAGAAGCCATGTCTATCAAGCCATGTCCTGAGAGACAGAAAAGGAGAACTTTCTCCTCACCGGTTTCTATACACTTTATGGCTTCGTTTATCGTAGCAGCAATTGCATGGCAAGATTCCGGAGCAGGAATGATACCTTCTGTTCTTGCAAACAGCATACCTGCATCGAACGATTCAAGCTGTTTAATGTCAGTAGCCTCAATAAAACCGTCTTTCATCAGCTGGCTTACGATGCTGCCTGCTCCATGGTAGCGAAGTCCTCCTGCATGGATATTAGCAGGCATGAAGTTGTGTCCCAATGTGAACATCGGAAGGAGTGGGGTGTATCCGGCTTCATCGCCGAAGTCATAACGGAACTCTCCTTTTGTCAGTTTCGGACAAGATGCAGGTTCAGCAGCAATAAAGCGAGTTTTCTTTCCATTTAGAATGTTGTGCCTCATGAATGGGAAGGCAATACCACCAAAATTACTGCCTCCACCAAAGCAGGCAATGACTGTGTCCGGATATTCGCCTGCCATTTCGAGTTGTTTCTCCGCTTCCAGACCGATGATAGTCTGATGAAGAGATACATGGTTCATTACGGAACCAAGCGTATATTTGCAGTTAGGAGTCATTCGAGCCAGTTCTACTGCCTCTGAAATAGCTGTTCCTAACGAGCCTTGGCAGTTTGGCTGACGAGTAAGAATATCTTTTCCTGCACGCGTTGACATTGAAGGCGAAGGTGTTACCTGTGCGCCGAATGTCTGCATGATGCTTCTTCTATATGGCTTTTGGTTATAGCTTACTTTCACCTGATATACTGCCGCTTCCAGACCGAACACTTTAGCAGCGTATGATAGTGCGGCTCCCCATTGTCCGGCTCCTGTTTCAGTAGTTATATTTGTAACGCCCTCTTGTTTGCAGTAATAAGCCTGCGGCAATGCAGAATTAAGCTTGTGTGAACCTATCGGGCTTACACTCTCATTCTTAAAATAAATATGCGCAGGCGTTCCTAATGCCTTTTCAAGTCCGTATGCACGAACGAGTGGGGTACTGCGGTAGTATTTATACATTTCCCTAACTTCGTCAGGAATATCTATCCATTGGTCGGTTACGTTCAGTTCCTGTCGTGAAGCCTCTTCTGAAAATATAGGGAAAAGGTCCTCCGGCTTCATCGGTTCCTTTGTTTTCGGATTAAGAATCGGCTGAGGTTTGTTTGGCATATCTGCCATTATGTTGTACCACTGTCGTGGAATGTCATTCTCTTCAAGTATGAATCTTTTCTGATTTTTATCCATGATTATGTTATTTTGTTATCAAATTTCCCAAATTTCCGACAAAGTTACACATTTATTTGATTATACTATCACTTTTCACATATTTTGTTCAATGAACATCAAAGTCACAAAGCCAATGAGCAGTGCGTATGTCGCTTGCTTCTGGTAACCATGAGCATGAGTTTCGGGAATCATTTCATCGCTGACAACATAAAGCATGGCCCCACCGGCAAAGGCGAGCATAGCAGGCAACACCATTTCAGAAATGCCACCAGCCACATATCCAATCCAGACGCCAACTATCTCAAGCATACATATTGCAAGCGAAATAAGCAGTGTTCTGAGTCTGCTAACTCCTGACAGCAATAAAGGAGATATTATAACCATTCCTTCGGGTATGTTCTGCAAAGCTATACCAATAGTTACAGCCCATGCGTCGCCAGTATCTTCAGAATTGAAGCCGACACCGGCAGCTATACCTTCAGGCAGTTTATGCAGTGCTATGGCCATTACAAACAGCATTATTCGGCTAATGCTTGAATTGTGAGTATGTTTTTCCGGGTCAAGACCGGTTATGTGGTGAAGGTGTGGAGTCACATGGTCTAACAGATTAAGAAAAACTGCACCTATGACAACACCCGCAAGCACAAGCCACCAACCATCACTACCAGCTTGTTCTGAAGCCGGAACAATAAGTCCAAGAACTGCAGCAGAAAGCATCACTCCGGCGCAAAATCCCATAACAGTGTCACTCCATTTGTGTGACAGTCCTTTGAAGCAAAAGCCAAGCAACGAGCCTAATAATGTAGAAAGGCAAAGTCCGCCGGCACTAATCCATATATTTGTCATTTGTTTAAGAATTTATTTTTTAAAGAGTTAAAAGGAGTTAAGAAGTTAAGGAGTTAAGTTTTTAGGAGTTAAAAGAAGGAGTTAAAAAGGGGAGTTAAAAAAAGACGAATGCATAGGTCGGCATCGCCTACCTTACAACCTCATAACCTTACAACCTTACAACCTCATAACCTTATAACCTCAAAACCTTACAACCTCATAACCTGCTACAAATCCAATCGTCTATCAACTTTCTTGCAATTGAGATTTTATCGGGTATTTCGGGCATATTATCGGAAGAAAACCAGCCTCCATTGCTCAGTTCCTCTTTCTGAAGATGCAATTCACCATCAGCATATTCAGCTGTAAAACCTATCATTATGCCCGATGGATACGGCCATGCTTGACTTCCGAAATATCTTACGTTCTTAATCTTCAGTCCTGTTTCCTCTGCCACTTCCCTTATCACACAGTCTTCAAGATTCTCGCCCGTTTCAACAAAGCCTGCTACAAGACCATAGAAGTTACGCTTGAAATTATGGGCTTTCACGAGCAGAATCTTATCATCTCGTTCTATCCTTACAATTATTGCTGGAGCCACCTGCGGCCATACCTCTTTCCCGCAGTTAGTGCATTTTTTGCTTATTTCAGTATCCCTTTTCATCGGTGCGCCGCACACACCGCAGTATTTGGTATTTGAGTCCCAATAAAGCAATTCAGCGGCCTTTCCCGCCATTTCATGTATGTGCTTAGGCAGTATCTTGAAGCTGTCCCTTAATCCAACAAACAACATACCGTCATTGTTCACAAAAGGCTGGTCTATGCTATATGCCATAGCCCTGTATTCGCCAATGTCAGGAAGTCTGAACATCGTTGTCCACTCCTTAGTTTCGGTAGGTGGTGTTTCAGAAAATGGTACACTTGCAGACGAATCCATCGGGTTTTTCATCAGCAGCAGACTTCCGCAACAAAAGACGAACCAGTAGGTTCTAGGCTTTTCATCACTATATGATTTCATTCTGTTTTTCCTTTCTCTCAATCTACAATATATGACAAAGGTAATTCTTTATTTTTAATATATATCCAAAAAGGATAAGTTTTTGAGTTTATAAGTTTTTAAGTTTTTGAGTTATACACCTTAAAACCTCAAAACCTAATAACCTTAAAATATTATTTTTATTCACAATGTGTACCAGCAAAATTAATTAACTACTATATTGTATTTCATCCGCACTTATCGTTATCTAACTGAAATTTTACCACAGACACCCCCTGAAGACATCATCATTCACAAGCTAACCTTCATACCCATTTTTCAAAAAAAAGAAAAGTAGTTTTTCAAAAAATAGGGCATTTTAAAATGGTTTATTCAAAATGTTAAAGTAAAAGTAGAATACAGTCATATAACATTCTGTATTTCAAACAATAGCAATCAATGTATTTGTTTAGCTGTTTTTCATAAAAACCTTACTTTTTAAACTTTTATTTAAAAAGTGCCCTATTGTGAAAAAATAAAAAAGGGAGAAAGTGAAAATAGGGCATTTTTTCGTATAAAGTTTGAAAACGCACTTTTTGACCTTAAAAAATGCATTGTAACACATTTAAACATAAAAAGTTATAAAAATTTTGAAACTCGGCCTCCCATGTGCCATTTTCATGCCATTTTAGTGCCATTTAGTGCCATTTTTTTGCCCTATGCGGCATTTTACGTACATGAAAAAGGAATATCGTGACAATAAATTTTGAGAAGGAGGAATTTTCAGATTTTGCCCTATTTTTGTATCAAGCTGAAAACCAATTAATTACAAATGCCCTATTTTTTGCCCTATTGCCCTACTTTTTTTTGCCCTTTTATGGCGATAGAAACACCCCCCTCAGCATACCCCGAAAAGCGCAATACGGGAAGTCCGAAAAATGCGCCATGCCGGAAAGCGGTTTCCAGTGCCCTGCAAAATAATCTCCACCGCTCCGTTGTCGGAATCGCACTGCGCCACATTCCCGAAAAAGAGGGCAAAACAGTCAGATGAATGAAAGCAAATGATGCAAAACGATGAAAAACGCTCAAAATCAGTTT
>JAFTTD010000004.1 GCA_017466965.1 Bacteroidaceae bacterium | reverse complement strand
CTGCAGGACTTGCTGACGAAGCGACAGGCTCTTCTGCTCCATCTGGTACTGCTGAAGCTGATGGTTTATTCGCTGCCGTTCCCAGGCAAGCCCTTCGTCGTCTATGTCACGATGGAGTTCGGGATTGTCAATAACCAGTATTGTGTCACCAACATCGACCATAGCCCCTTCGTTTGACAGTATCCCGGACACGCTGCCACCCTCGCGAGCATTTACCTTTATTGACATTATAGGCTGAACAAGTCCCTCCACATCAACATATTCCCTGAACTCATCATTCATAACCACTGCAATCTTCAGTTCCTCAGCATCTGCTGAGACTGTAGTAGGTCCGGCCATGACAATAATGTTATATACGATTAATACGAAAAGGGCTGCACCTAAAATAATGTAATACTTGTGGCGAAAATACCACGGGCGTTTTTTTAACTTTATATCCATAAATGCTTTGTTTTTATTTAATTAATGTTTGAATTCTTGCTTATACTGTTACATAGGAACTGCTCCTCCTGTCATGCTTCGCAGTCCGTAGTAGAGGCTCCAGAAGGTTCGGAGGGCACTGATATGACTCCGCAGGGCTGAATCCTTTTCTGAGGTGGCTGAATTGAAATCAAGAATAGTGGATTTCCCCAATATGTAGAGTCGTCTGGCTACATCGTATCTCTGCTTTGCAAGCAGGGCTGTCTTTTCAGCAACTCTTACCCTGTAGGCTTGCAGATTGAACTGCTGCACCATTTTGCGAACATTTATGTCAAAATCCTTATAGGCCTGCTCTACCTGTATATCTACAAGATCTGCGTTTGACTGAGCCACTTTCACCCTGCCCCTGCCTCGTCCCCAGTCAAGTAGTGGAAGTGAAAGCCCGATGCTTGCGTACTGCTGGTTCTGTGGAGAATGATAGCTGCCTTTCAGATTGTCTGCCGTCTGCGACAGTCCGAACTGCATATACAGGTCTGCCTTCAGTCCCGAATTGGCTTTTGCGTAAGCAAGGTTGCTCCTGCTTTCACGCTTGCGCAATTCATAATAGTCGGGATCAGGGCTGAACTGCCTTGCCAGACGAAGGGTTTCTGACAAGTCGGCTTTGAAGTCTGGCACATCAGAATCAATCTCAACCTTAATGACAGCGTTGTTTTCAAATGCAAGGTATGAGCGCACTGCCTGCATTGCGTTCTCCAGTTCTGTTCTGGCATTGAGAACATTGGTTTCTTCTGTGAGTTTGTTAAGATTGAGCTGGAGCATTTCGCTCTCTGTTATTGTACCTATGTCATATCTTCCCTGAGCATAACGGCTAAGTGTGTCTGCCGAAGCAAAATTGTATTCCGCTATATCCAGTTCGGTCTGGGCAGATGCAAGAGAAAAGAAATATGTGCTGGCTCTTGAGGCAATCAGCTCCATTTCCTCTTTATACGCCTTCTGTGCCTGCCGGTATTTAAGAGGCTCAATCCTCCTGTCCCACTTCAATGAATTGTATCCAAACAACGACTGCTGATAACCGATTGTGACGGGTTGGGAACTGTATGCCACAGTTTTGTTTTCGAACTCATCCTGTCGCTGTAAAGAGGACTTAAGAAACAGTTGTCCACCTGTGAGCGATATGTTTTGAGTGACGCTCAGCATTGCGTCGGTACTCAATTGATTCTGCTTTACAAACGATCCTGTTCCGTCAGGAAGTGTTATTTTGCTGATAACACGGTTGAGACTGGGATTGGACGAAAGAGTCAGCGTTGGCAGATAGTTTGCCTTATAATACTTATAATTCCATTCTGCAGCAAGAAAAGTGTGTTTTGCGGCTCTTGCGTCAGAAGAACGCTCTTGCGCCATGACTATAGCGTCTTGCAGAGTCAGAGTCAAGGTGTCGGACTGTGCTCTCATTAAAGGAGACATCGTTAGTAGCACAAACAGATTAGTAAACTTAAATTTCATATTTTTATAATTATAGTTTTTTACAAAAGAAACTCTGCTTTATACATAGCAAAACACGTGCCAAAAACTTAAATACTTATAAATCAACACTATAAACATTTTCACCCATTCAAAACAGTGTGCGCTTTCGCACAATTTTGTTCGTTAACGCACATTTTTTTATCAAGTTTTTTATATAAATTTGCAAACAGAATAAAATCATATATTTCTAATGCCTATGAAAAAGGGAAAGAT
>JAFTTD010000081.1 GCA_017466965.1 Bacteroidaceae bacterium | reverse complement strand
CTCAAACTTATATACTTTTTCTGAGAATTGTTCCTTTTTTACAATCTTGTTCATTGTTATCTATGTCGTGTTTGTATTAATTCTTTTCGTCAATGATTTCAAATCCGCAATATGGAACCAAAGCCTTTGGTATGCGAATACCTTCAGGAGTCTGGTTGTTTTCGAGCAATGCGGCTACGATGCGAGGAAGTGCCAGTGCCGAGCCGTTGAGCGTGTGGCATAGTTCTGTCTTCTTCTCAGCAGTGCGGTAGCGGCATTTCAGTCGGTTTGCCTGGTATGTGTCGAAGTTTGAAACTGAGCTTACTTCCAACCATCGCTTCTGTGCTTCTGAATATACTTCAAAGTCATAGCATATTGCTGCTGTAAAGCTCATGTCGCCTCCGCACAGACGGAGTATGCGGTAAGGGAGTTCCAGTTTCTGGAGCAGTCCTTCAACGTGGGCCAGCATTTCTTCGTGTGACTGCTTGCTGTGTTCAGGTGTGTCAATGCGCACAATCTCAATCTTAGAGAATTCGTGAAGACGGTTGAGTCCGCGCACGTCCTTGCCGTAAGAACCGGCTTCGCGGCGGAAGCACTGAGTGTATGCGCAGTTCTTGATTGGGAGCTGTTTCTCGTCAAGAATCACGTCGCGGTATATGTTTGTTACAGGCACCTCTGCTGTAGGAATCAGATAGAGGTCGTCGAGCTGACAGTGGTACATCTGTCCTTCTTTGTCGGGAAGCTGTCCTGTGCCGTAGCCTGATGCCGCATTGACAACCGTAGGAGGCATTATTTCTGTGTAGCCCGACTTGCGTGCCTCGTCAAGGAAGAAGTTGATGAGCCCACGCTGCAGCTGAGCGCCCTTGCCTTTATATACAGGGAATCCGGCTCCGGTAATCTTAACGCCGAGGTCGAAATCTATCAGGTCGTATTTCTTTGCAAGTTCCCAGTGTGGAAGTGCGTTCTCAGGGAGCTGAGTCTCCATTCCGCCAGTCTTTACAACCACATTGTCCTCTGCCGCCTTTCCTTCAGGAACTTCGTCGTATGGTATGTTTGGAATAGTGCAGAGATGTGCTGTAAGTTCGTCTTCAGCCTGCTTCATTTCAGCCTGTAAAGCTGCTGCGTTCTCTTTCAGCTTTGCCACTTCAGCCTTCGCAGCATTAGCCTCATCAGCCTTGCCCTGCTTCATGAGCGCGCCTATCTGTGCGGCATATTTCTTGCTTTCTGCAAGTGTGGCATCGAGCTTTGTCTGAGCTTCTCTGCGTTGCCTGTCAATGGCGATAGCCTTTTCTACAGCTTCTTTAGCACCGTTGAAGTGCTTCTTTTCAAGACCTTTGATTACTCGTTCGGTCTCTTCTGTAATTACTTTAAGTGTAAGCATTTTTCTTTATGTTTTAATTTTTATCTATATTCAGTTGTTGGTTTTCAGCGCATTGCAATTAAGCCTTTGCCGTAGTGCGCATGATTTCTGCCGCACTGCATTTCTGTTTGCTGTGCACTGCCGCCGCATTTTCACTGCACTGCATCTTTTCTTCTGCATTGCTTGCGGCATTGCTATAATAATCTGCAAAATTACTAAAAATACTATAATGATGTTCAATTTATTCGGAAAAGTTTGAAAATAAAGATGGCAATAAGATTTATGCTCTTCTTTATTTTGAATTATATGATTAAAATGAATAACTTTGTGGAGATGAAACGATGTTTTCAGCAGAGTGGTAATCTAATAATTAAAATCAAAAATAATCAGAACTATGTTTTCAGGAATTGTAGAAGAAACGGCTCGCGTGGTGGCTATTGAGAAGGAAATGGAGAATGTGCATTTCACTTTGACTTGCTCTATTGTTGACGAGCTGAAGATTGACCAGAGTGTGGCTCATAACGGAGTGTGCCTCACGGTTGTGAAGATTGAGAACGGCGCCTATACTGTCACTGCCATGAAGGAGACTCTCGACCGTTCCAACCTGGGATTGCTGAAGGTGGGAGATGAGGTGAACGTTGAGCGCAGCATGATGATGAACGGCAGGCTCGACGGGCATATTGTGCAGGGGCATGTTGATCAGACAGCTGTGTGCATCGGCAAGGAGGATGCTGAAGGAAGCTATGTGTTCACTTTCAGATATGAATTCGACAAGGAAATGGCACGCCGAGGGTACATCACTGTTGACAAGGGTTCGGTTACTGTGAACGGAGTGAGCCTTACGGTCTGCAATCCTGCGGACGATACTTTCCAGGTGTGCATAATTCCTTATACTTTCGAGCACACAAATTT
>JAFTTD010000080.1 GCA_017466965.1 Bacteroidaceae bacterium | reverse complement strand
TTTTGGTCGTGGCATCGCAAACATTTCCCCATAGAATACCGTCTATCTCTGTATATATCAGCTTGTTGTTTTCTGCATCATACGTGAGGGATGACTCTGTCATTAATGAAGGACTTTTGATTACACCCCATTGTGCATCATTAGGATTAAGAAGAGACCATAATTCCTGACGGTAAAATCTTAAGCACAATGCAGTGTCCTCATTGTATTGCTTGAATGGTTCAAGTCTGTCCTGTGCATGTGACATTCCCCATGCTGAAAATAAGAAAATAAACAGTAATGTTCTCATGGTATGATAGTTTTTAATGTTATGGTATGATAGTTTTTATTAGAATGAGAATAGGCTCTTATTTCTTGTTCTGCTCCCAACCCTGTGCCTTCAGTTCAAATTCATTTCCGTCTCTTGTGACAAGGGCGCATCCTAATTCAGGTTTTGTTATGTGGCCTATGAGGCGAATGTCTTCCATTTGGCTGATTTTTTCATGGTCTGAAATTGGCACGGTGAACAGAAGCTCGTAATCCTCTCCTCCGTTGAGGGCGCAAGTTGTGACATTCATGTTGAACTCTTCTGCCATTACAGCTGTTTGATAGTCGAGCGGTATCCTTTCTTCGTAAATTCTGCATCCGCATTTGCTTTGTGTGCAAATATGCATTAATTCGCTGCTGAGGCCGTCGCTGATGTCTATCATGGATGTAGGATGTATTCCTTGCTCATTGAGTGATTTGATAATGTCAAACCTTGCTTCCGGACGCATTTGTCTTTCAAGCAGATATTCCTTGCCTGCAAAGTCGGGCTGTGCGGACTCAAGTTCTTGCATTGCACGAGTTTTTGTTTCGCCTTGTAGCTTTTGCGCTTCTTGAAGCTGATTGTAATAAACAGACTTTTCACGTTCAAGAAGCTGAAGCCCCATGTATGCGGCACCAAGGTTGCCTGTTACGCATATTAAGTCAGTTTCGCGAGCTCCGTTTCGCATTATGGCTTTGCCTTTTTCTGCTTCTCCGATGCATGTGATGCTGATGGCGAGTCCTGTCACTGAAGATGTGGTGTCGCCTCCTATGATATCTACATAGCATTTGTCGCACGCAAGGCGTATTCCTTCAAACAGCTCTTCCATGTCCTCCACACAGAAACGTTTGCTCAGGGCCACGCTTATTGTTATCTGTGTAGGTCTGCCTCCCATGGCGCAGATGTCGCTGAAGTTTACCATTGCTGCCTTATAGCCAAGATGCTTGAGCGGCATATATGTCAAGTCAAAATGCACACCCTCCATAAGCATGTCTGTTGTGACAAGCACTTCTTTGTCTTCAGACGGAGACAGAACGGCGCAATCATCGCCTGGGCCGAATTTTGTGGATGGAACTCTCATTTCCAACGCTTCAGTAAGACGCTTGATAAGTCCGAATTCCCCTAATGTATTTATTTCTGTACGCATAATGAATGTTCGAATACTGTGTTATAAACTTTTTATGAGTTCACGCATCAGCAGAGTCATTTTTGGTTGTGCTGAATCTGCAGCAGCTGTAACTTCTTCGTGTGTCACCTTTACGGCTTCGTTGAATCCTCCAAGGTCGGTGATGATGGACATTCCGAATACTCGCATTCCGCTATGGATTGCTACTATTACTTCAGGAACAGTTGACATACCGACGGCATCTGCGCCCCATGAGCGGAACATCCTGTATTCTGCTGGCGTTTCGTATGTTGGTCCTTGTGTAGCAAGATACACGCCTTCCTGAACTTTGATGCCGTTGTTTCGTGCTATTTGTTTTACAGATTCAATGAATTCCTTGTCGTAGGCTTCGTGCATGCTTGGGAAACGAGGTCCTGTCGGAATGTTTCGTCCACGAAGCGGATTGTCAGGCAAGGCGTTTATGTGGTCTGTAATTATCATTAAGTCGCCAATAGAGAATGCGGGGTTCATTCCGCCTGCTGCGTTGCTGACAAACAGGTTCTTTATGCCTATTTCGTGCATCACGCGTACAGGGAATGTTACTTCTTGCATGGAATACCCCTCATAGTAATGAAAGCGTCCCTGCATTGCAAGTATGTCTTTGCCGCCAAGCTTCCCGAAAATAAGTTTTCCTGAATGGCCTTCCACTGTTGAAAGCGGAAAGTTAGGTATCTCTTCGTATGGAATAACTTGCTCTATACTTATTTCTTCAGTCAGTCTTCCAAGTCCTGAACCAAGTATTATTGCAGTCTCAGGACATGTTTGCACTCTATTCTTTAAGAAGTGTGCTGTTTCTTGAATTTTTGTGTACATAACCTGTTATTATTTGATTGAACTCTTCAGCTTTGTCATTCATGAAATCCACTTCTATTGGAAGTACATACATGGCTTTGGCGATCTCTTCTTTAAGCCCCCCTGCATAGAGGCGTGCAGAATCTTTTTCAGTTGTTATGACAATTCGGTTTTCCTTTGGGAGGCTGTCGAATGTGTCCTCAATAAGTTTAAAGTCCTTTGTGCTGAAGTTGTGATGGTCGCTGAAATGCAGCGGCTTGAACTCTGCATATTTTCGGATGTCGTATTCCAGTTGTTGTGGCGAAGCAATACCTGTCAGAAGCATGATGTTGAACTTTTGCTTGCTAAGGCTGTCGAGCGACAGGGCTGGCAGCTCCTTGTTGAACAATGGATACAAGTCGCCATAACGGAAATAAGAGAAATAAAGTTTCTGCCACGGATAGAGCGAAAGTGTACGCTCTATTCCGCGTTGCTCCATAGGGGTTATTGTGAGCGGGCATTTGGTGACAATGACAATGTCGGCGCGTCGCTTGTTCGATTGAGGCTCGCGAAGTCTGCCTGCCGGCAGCAGGCGGTCGAAGCATATCAGACGATGATAGTCCA
>JAFTTD010000003.1 GCA_017466965.1 Bacteroidaceae bacterium | reverse complement strand
AGGTTCAAGCAGAAGTTTCAATATAGCCAATCGTGTGCGTTCGCCTCCTGAAAGCACTTTGACTTTTTTCGTGCTTTCTTCACCTCCGAACATGAAAGCGCCAAGCATATCTCTTATTTTCAGTCGGACATCTCCTTTGGCTACATCATCAATAGTCTGGAATACAGTAAGATTCTCATCAAGCAAGGAAGCCTGGTTTTGAGCAAAATATCCTATTTGAACATTATGCCCAAGAGTTAGAGTTCCTTCATGCTGAAGTTCGTTCATAATGCATTTCACCATCGTTGATTTACCTTCTCCGTTCCTTCCTACGAAAGCAACTTTTTCTCCTCGTTCTATAGTGAATGAAGCATTCTGAAACACCAACTTTTCATCAAACGACTTGCCTACTCCATCCGCTTGCACAGGATAGCTGCCACTTCGTGGCGAAGGAGGGAACTTCAGTCTGAGCTGCGAAGTGTCCTCTTCATCTACCTCTATTATCTCAAGCTTTTCAAGCATCTTCACACGGCTCTGTACCTGGAAAGTCTTTGAATACGTGCCCTTGAAACGTTCAATGAAGTCTTTTGTTTCCTGAATCATCTTCTGCTGTTCCTCATATTGCTTCTGCTGCTGCTCACGACGTTCCTTGCGAAGTTCCAAATAATGGCTGTATGTAGCCTTATAGTCATAAATACTTCCCATGGTAACTTCAATGGTACGAGTTGTTATAGAATCCACGAATTTCCTGTCATGACTAATCACAACAACTGCTTTTGCTGAAGTCTTGATAAAATCCTCTAACCACTGAATACTTTCTATGTCAAGGTGGTTAGTCGGCTCATCAAGAAGCAGGACATCGGGATTTTTCAACAGCAGCTTAGCTAATTCTATACGCATTCTCCAACCTCCTGAAAATTCATTAGTTGGTTTATTGAAATCAGAACGTTCGAAACCAAGTCCGAGCAATGTTTTCTCAACATCCTCCTCAAAGTGTGTCATATCTATAGCATAGAACTTCTCGCTCAGAGCTGTCACTTTCTCAATAAGCTCCATGTAAGAGTCACTCTCATAGTCTGTACTCTGAGCCAACTCTTCGTTCATACGTTCTATTTCGGCTTCTGCCTCATGCAAATAGGCAAAAGCCTGTGATGTTTCCTCAAATACTGTACGCCCGTCTTCTGTCATCAGATGCTGAGGAAGGTAAGCCACAGTGCAATCCTTGGGAACTGTTACAACACCGCGTGTGGGCGGACGAACTCCTGCAAGGATTTTCAAAAGCGTACTCTTTCCAGCGCCATTCTTACCCATCAAGGCAATACGGTCCTTTTCATTAATCTGGAAAGATATATCCTTAAAAAGCGTAGTGCCGCCAAATTCCACGGCAAGTCCTTCAACTGAAATCATATTTTGGTTTTTAAGTTTATGAGTTATTAAGTTTGTGAGTTATTAGGGCTTTCTTATAACCTCAAAATCTCACATCCTAATTTCATGCGTTCACTTCTTAGTTCCTAACCACGTCAGTTTTCTCCATATCCATTCCAATGGCCCATGAGTATGGCTACGCATCCACCATGTGCAGAATCCTAACTGCAAAACAAGAAGAACAATACCTACACATTCGCTTGCAGTTATCCCTAAATCGTCATGCAAGCTAAGTCCCCAGTTATAGAACAGGAACGAACCAACAATACTCTGCATGATATAGTTCGTCAGACTCATTCGCCCGTATGGCATGAGCTTGCGAAGCGGATTCTGCAAACGGGAAGAATAAAATGCAAATAGCACTCCTACAACAAGCACAAGCATAAATGCAAACTTATGCAATGATGTTATAATTAATGACAACGGCGCTATAATTGCGGCATTGTCTATAAAGCGTGGAAGCATATTAGCTATGCCATAAAGAGGGAAAAATGCCAAGAGCGCACAAGCAAGCGTCTTTCCCCATACGCGACGATTTGCAGATGTGTCAGAGAACAAGTTCTTGCGTCCAGCAACCATACCTATCATGAACAGAGATGCAGTTTGGAACATTCTGGCATTCTCCCAAGCCCACATCAGACTTGCCATCTGCCCTGACCAAAGATTCATTTTCAATGTTTCCCAAAAATTTCCTTCGCGCATTACAGGGTATGCCTGTGCCCAATATGGTGCGTCAAGTGATGGCGAAGATGGAGCATCGGGATTCATCAATGCCGAAACCAGTTTGAATATCTCAACAGGCTGCAACATGCATATCGTTGCCAAAACAAGTACCGTCCGTGTTGAGAGACGGCATACGAGCGGAAGCACAAAACCCACGAGTGAATAAAGCACAAGTACTTCTCCTGT
>JAFTTD010000079.1 GCA_017466965.1 Bacteroidaceae bacterium | reverse complement strand
TTCGCCTTTTTCGTAATTGTAGTTGTCGCCTTCGTCCTCGTATAACTCAAAATTGGCGTCACTGCCCGGATAGATTCTGATTTCCATTGGTGCGTCATTGTTCTGGTCTGCCCATTGTTTTTCAGGGCCATAAGGAAGTATTGTACCTCCTTTGACGAATACAGGTATGTGGGATAATGTAACAGGGGTTGTGACATTCTGGCCTCCATCGTACTTCTTTCCTGTATTGAAATCGTACCATCCTGCCTCACAATTAGGAAGGTATGTTGTCCATTCGTTTATGGAACCTTTCAATACGGGACTGATGAGTAGTGACTGCCCGAACATATATTCTACTTCCTGTTTTAATGCCTCTTTGTCATGAGGGAAATCAAAGATGAGAGGGCGCATAATGGTGGAACCGCTGAATGATACCTTTGCTGCTTCAGAATAAATGTATGGCAACAGTCGGTATCTTAATTTTATGCAGTCTGTAATGATATTCTTGGCTTCTTCGCCATAGTTCCATGGTTCAGTATTGCTCATATATCCGTGTACTCTCATGAATGGAAGGAATGTTGATACCTGTATCCATCTTATCATTCTTTCTATATACTTCTTGTTTGTATATTGATCGTGAGGACGGAAAAAACCTCCAGCATCGTATGTCCACCATGGCAGACCTGCAGCATTAAAGCCTAATCCTGCTGTTATCTGATAGCGCAGCGTCTGCCAGTCATTGCCCACATCTCCAGACCAAAGAACAGAACCGTATCTTTGTATTCCCGCATAGCCGCTACGAGTGAATATCATTGCTCTTCTGTCGGGGTCATCCTTACGCAAGCCTTCATAAACGGTTTTGCTCACCATGTTAGGGTATATGTTGCGATAACGTTCGCCTATTTCTTTCCCTTTCATAATGCGTCTGCCTTGCAAATCGTCATTTTCCGGTTCTGTTGCGTCTTGCCACCATGCGTCAATCTTGTACGGCTTAAGTAACCGTTCAGACATGTTCTTCCAATAAAAATCAGAGGCATCTGTATCAAAGAAGTCTATCCAAGAGGTGTTAGGTATATAGTAGCCCTTTTGTGCAGCCTCTTTGCCTAACTCTGAGTTGGTGTCAATTTTAGACCATACGGACAGCATTAGTCTCATGTTCATCTGATGGAGCCTGCTGACCATTTCGGATGGGTTGGGGTAGTTCTGTTCGTCAAATTTCATGGCGTTCCATCCGTATTTTCCCCAGTATTGCCAATCTTGAACAATCAAATCAAGGGGGATTCCCTCTTTGCGGAAGCGTTTGGCTGTTTCAAGAAGCTCATTCTGGTTGTGAAACCTTTCTCTGCAATGGATATAACCGAACGACCACTTCGGGAGCATAGGAGTGTGTCCTGTGACTTTACGATATGCAGATATAACTTCGTCTGCATCTCCTACAAATAAAGTGTAGTCAACGCAGTCTGACACAGGTGAGCGAAAGACAGTTCTTTCATCGACCTTTTTGATTTGAACAGAAGGCTTGTCGTTGGCTTCAAGAACAGATTCAAACAGATGTTCTCCAGCCTTTAATGGGGTTATAACAGATATAGTAGGAGGCAACCATAGGTTCTGCAGATCAATAACTGTTTTGCCGTTGATACTCAGATGGTGTCTTCTTGCCATCTTCTGCCCTACGTCAAGAAGTATAGAATACTCTCCGTCTTCGGGAATATGTATGGTAGTTGCAAATTTGTTATCTTGTCTGACCTCCTTTTGTCCTCCTTCTGTTGATGTTACGTTTACAACTCTTTTTTCGCCAAGTTCAGAAGAGCGCATCATGCGGACGGTTTTGTCTGCAGGGTTAAAGTCGGTGAGACCATAGTTGTTCCAGAGAAGTCCATATCCATTGCTTGAAAGCAGAAATGGCACAGAAATCTGTGTATTTACTTGTGTGAGCCTTCTGCTTAGTCCTTTTATATTCAGATGTCCGTCCTGAAACTGCCCTAATCCGTATAAATGCTCGTATTCTTTTGTTTCAAATATTAATTTGGCTTCGTTTGTTACTATATCATGAATTCTGTTTCCTGTCAGTTCATGAGAGTTCGCTTTGAAAAGAATGTTGCCACTTCTGTCCTCAACGTATATGCAGCATGACTGTTTGTTGATAATCAGCTTCATGCTCTTTGTCAGGAATGTGACAGTATTTTCATTCTCCTTTATTTTGTATGAAACCTTTTCCCCTATTTCACCTAAATATATTAGTTCAGGCGTGCTGTTCATGATACCTTCCACATATTGAATACGGAATGCGTTATTAAGCAACGGATGTATGCGAAGTGTGCCTTTATGGAACTTAACTTCTATTGTTTCATTTGTTTTTGACAACTGTTCTGCAGCCTTTAAGTATGTGCAGGATAATATGAACAATAAAAAGAGTATTAATGCCTTCCTGTTATTCATTGTTGTTTTTGTTGTTAGGTGAAATATATGTGAGGAGTCGGTGGGGAACTAATTTTTCTTCTTCAGCAGGCACACTTCGTCAACTCTGAATTCTTGCGTTTGTGAACCTTCTGCGATGTTTGCCTGGAAGCCTATGAATACTGTTTTTGGGCTGTTGACAGTAAAACGTATTCCGCTCATGTTGTCTTTACCCTCTTTTGCCTTTTTGCCGATATTCAGACAGGCAATAGATTTTTCCTCAATGTTGTTTGTGGGCAGAAGAGACTCGGCTGCAAATATATATGCGGAATTCAAACTGTTGACTGTGTTGTATGTGGCTCCAAAATAGTATTCTCCAGCTTCAAGATGGATTCTTTTATAAATACGTGCATTCTTCAAATTGCCTGATTTTGATTGATGCCTGTCGTTCCATACGCCAAGCATAAGACAATTATATCCGGTGTAGCGGTCTATTCCATTCTTTGCTCCATCTTTCCCGTTGGGGATTAGAAAGTTCTCAACAGTCCAGTTAGCAGGTGTGTCAAAGCGGATGTTTTCTGTCCTCTTGCGTGAAAAATTCTTTTTTTCAGTTAGCATGCTTTCTGTTATGTCCTGAAAATCTGATGATTCAGGTTTTTCCCCTCCAACAAACCCTTCGCTAATGAGTTTTGCATATCCATTGTTAAGAGCCTGTATGTCACTTGAACTTGTCATTTGTAGTTCTGACAACAGATTTTCAAACTCTGTTAAAGCGTCAGGGGTAATTTTACCTGTGTTGTTGCCTGCAAGAGGCTTTAAAGTTTTAATCTGTGATTTGTAATGGTTCTGAACTTCTTGTGCTAAATCTTTATTAACATTGTCTTGGTCGAAAGATATTGCAAATACAGGAGCGATGTCATTTGTGTTTTCCTTTGGCAGTGTTACGACAAGTCCTTCCATCTCGTTAGAGAAGTCAACAGCTCCATATCCGAGCAGTTCTACACTCTTTACATTACCGCTGTAATATGGTGATGTTGTTCCGAAAGATTTTATAGTAACAGTTCTCTCCTCTGGCCAGCGGAGGATGGTGGTGAACACAGTGTCGTTTCTTTGTACAAATCTTATGTCTTTAGATGAATAATTGTCTTTTTCATTGAATCCCTGTGCGTGACTAGGGTTTGAGGAATCTGCAAGAGGACCTTCGCCGAACGTCTTCCATGGTCGTGTTCCATAAATGCTGTTTCCGTTTATGTCCATCCATGCCTTTATCTGCATGAGGATTTCCATCTCTTTTTCGTCGATGCTGCCATCGCCCTTTACAGGAATGCTAAGGAGCAGATTTCCGTTCTTGCTGACTACATCAACAAGCATGTTAACCACTTGCTTTGCATTTTTGTATCTGTTCCTGCGATAAACATCCTCATTGTAGTGCCATTCGCCTATGCAGGTGCATGTTTGCCAATACTCTTCCTGTATCTTGTCGGGAGTTCCGCGCTCAACGTCCCACATCATGGAGTTCTTGTGCCAGTCTTCAAGCACTTTTCCCATTGCCACAGCCTGCATCTTGCCTTCATTTCGTGCAATGCTGGTATTATAGTAGTGAGCGAGTATGTTAAGTCCTATCTGGTCGTCGCATCCATAGAAAGGCAGGACTGTATCATCAAAATACAGCACCTGAGGGTCGTAATTGTTGATACATTCCAGGACGCGGTTCTGAAATTTCATCTTGTATTCTTCAGAAGGCAGCGAAGCACCGTTTGCCCATGCCCACTGTGAGTGTATTGAGCCTTCCTTTTCCCAGCCCTCACTGTGTGGATGACGTTGGGCATAAAGTTCCTGCGGGTCAAGTCCCTTCCACCATTTATCTGTTCCGTCAGGGTTAGGCTTGTATCCGTCTTCTTTAGTGAGATTCCCTTCGTAGTCTTGAGATTTTTCAAGCCATGTCCATGTGTGGCTTGCGTGCATGCTTATTCCGATAGGAAGTCCGTACTTCTTGCAAGCGTCAGCCCAACCTTTTATAATATCCTTTTTAGGGCCCACGTTTACGGAGTTCCATTCCTGATATTTGCTGTCCCAAAGGTCGAAGTTGTCATGGTGCTGACCGAGTGTGAAGAAATATCTTGCTCCAACACTCTTATACAGTGCCACGAGTTCATCAGGATTCCATTTTTCAGCCTTCCATTCGTTGCACAAGTCCATAAGTCCGAAATCGTTAGGGTTGCCGTATTTAGAAAGGTGGGCTTTGTTTTGCCAATGGCCCTCGTAGTACATGTGGCGAGCATACCAGTCGCCGGATTCAGCCTCGCACTGCGGGCCCCAATGCGCCCAAAGTCCAAACTTGGCATCCTTGAACCATTCGGGACATTCCCAGTTTTCAAGTGACTCCCAATTTGGCTGGAATGGACCAGTGGCGATTTTCTCATTTTGTTGGGTGCATGATGCGCTTGCAAGTAGCATTGCCGCTATGGCTGTTAAAGCCAATGTTTTAGTCTTGTTTTTCATGATGCTTATGTTGAAAAGGTTATATAAGATTGTTATTTGCGCAAATATATAAATAAATGTCATAGCAATTATATGTTTTGCAGTAAAGTTTTTTTAATAAATTATTTATTGCTGACATTATTTTTATAACTACCTTTGCAGAAACAGGAACGTAGCAGGCTTTTTTCTTTATGATAATTCAGTCTGTTAAGTTCAGAATGAATGATACATCTCATCTCAGTCTTGTTTGATAAGTGGTTTGTAACAGTAGAATTAGATTCATATCTCATTCCTCAATTTGGGATATAAAAAAAATCGGATGTGCAGTTGGCGCATCCGATTTTTTATTTGATTTATTAGAAGTCTTACTTCTTAATCTTATACATTGCGAATGACTTGGCAGGGAGGTTCGCATTTACTGTTGTTCCTTCAACTGTGATGTTCTGAGTCTTAGGGACAAACTTTGTAGGCTCGTCAAGTGTGTTCTCACCGTCAAGGTTGTTTGAAGAATAAGTAGTGAGAGTTCCTGCATGAGTACCCTTCTTCATGCCGTTAAGGTTGATTGTTATGTTCTGAGCTTTGTCGCCAGTGTTCACAATCTTAACGATTACTTCGTCTGTAGTCTTTTCATAAACAGCGCTTGCGAAGAGGCCTTCCTGACCTTCAGTTCCAGCAGCAGGCTTGTCGTTCCATGTAAGCTTCAGAACGTTAGAACCCTTGTTGTGAGAATAAATCTGATGGAAGTACCAAGAACAGCTGCGGAATGAACGGAGGTTGTCAAACCAGATCATGTCTGGACGCCACTGCCAACCGTCGATATGAGCGAAGAGCGGTGCGTATGTAGCCATTGTAACGATGTCTGCATTACGTTCTACACCAGTGAGGAATGCAGCCTCAAGGAGAGAAGCATGGAAGTGGTTCCACTTCTTGCCGCTTCCGTGACAAGCGTATTCACCAGCGAATACTTTCGGACCTTTGCGCTGATAGTTGTCATAGCGAGGACCGCTTGCAAGGAACCATCTTTCAGGGCGATAGAAGTGTTCGTCAACAAGGTCTGCACCGAGTTTGCGCATTTCTGGCCAGAGGTATTCAAAGTCTCCACCTTCTGAATTAGGACCTGAGCTACCAATGATTTTAATCTCTGGATACTTCTTGCGTACCTGCTCAACGAAAGGCTTGAGGTTCTCAACGAAGATTTCTCCCCACTGCTCATTTCCGATACCTACATACTTGAGGTTGAATGGTTCTGGATGTCCCATGTCAGCGCGGAGCTTAGCCCACATGTTCTTTTCAGGATCGCCGTTAGCGAACTCGATGAGGTCGAGAACGTCGTCAATGTAAGGCTGAAGCTGGTCAACCGGTACGTGAGCGTGGCTGCGGTGTGAACCGTTCTGGAACTCACAAGCAAGACCTACGTTGAGTACAGGAAGTGGTTCTGCACCGATTTCTTCAGAAAGAAGGAAATATTCGTAGAAGCCGAGTCCGTAGCTCTGGAAATAATCAGGGAAGAAGCGATAGTCGAATGTGTAGTGCCAACGGTTCTCATTGAGAGGACGGTTTTCAACTGGGCCTACAGAGTTCTTCCACTGGTAACGAGTAGCAAGGTCTGTTCCCTCAACGATACATCCTCCTGGGAAACGGAATACGCCTGGCTTCAAATCGTAAAGAGCCTGTGCGAGGTCCTTGCGCATACCATTCTCATGTCCTTTCCATGTGTCAACAGGGAAGAGGCTCACGTGTTCAAGGTCAACCACTGCACTGCGGCGGTCAAGCATGATGCGGAGAGTACCCTTGTCAACAGTCTTGTTTGCCTTGATGACAACCTGATACTTTTTCCATTCCTTTGAATCAATCTTTACGCGTGCTTCGCTGAACTGCTGACGCTCGTCCTGAGTCTTAGGGTCGCAGAACATAACGCGAATTGAACCTTCACCACCTTCTGGAACACGTGCCCATACAGAGAAACGGTATTCAGCGCCTTTCTCATATCCTATTCCGAAGAATCCTTCGTTCTCCATACCTGAATACTTGTCGTTGTGACCGCTGTATCCGAGGCGAACATAGTGAGGGTTCTTGTTGAAAGGACCGTCGTTCTTAAGCTGTATATTGCCATATACATTCCATCCCATGTAGTTGTCAGGGAATTCAAATGAACGGTTTTTCACTAACTCAGCGTAGAGACCTCCGTCTGCTGCATAGTTGATGTCTTCAAAGAACACACCATACATTGTTGGCTGAATCTCTGCTCCAAGCTTCTTTGTATTCACATCAAACTGGTGTGAAGTACCTTGTGCCATTGCACATGCGGCAAATCCGAATGCCGCGAGCATAGAACTTAATTTCTTCATAATTGGTTAAAAAATTCTTATAAAAATGTTTTTTATCTCTTGTCTTTAATAATCAAATTTTAGGTATGTATCAGAAGACAGCCACTTTCTTTCTTCCAATGACATATACGCCTTTAGGCAAGATGACTGTGTTGGTGCCTTCTTTCAGTAACACCTTTTCTGTCAGCATTCCTGATATGCTGTAAATATCTATTTGCGATGCAGATTCAGAGTGTATCAGTACCATGCCGTTACCAACTGAAACAATTTCAGTGTCATTGTCTGCATTTGTTGTTGTTATGGCATTGATTGCCGATTCTTTCCAGCTCAGACTGAAATTGTCTGCGCTCCACCATCCGCTTGAGGAACCGCCTGTTGCTGTAGCTGTCAGTACAATCTTGTCGCCCCATGCGATGTTTATAGTCTCTGTCTCAACTTTCTGCCATCCGTTCTTGTATTCACTGCCTTCAACAGATGTTGCTCCTGTTCCTGTGAAGTTTTTCTTGTAAGTTTTTTCACCGTCTTCTGACGTTACAACAGCTTTAAGCTCTATGTTCACGCTTGCAGAGCCTCTCAGCAGTGCTGACACTGTGTATTCTCCTGCCGGAAGGTTCTCAATGGTCTGTGACATTGAAGAAGACAGGTTTGAAGACTTCCACTTGTCCCAGTATGCGTTAGTGGAAACTCCGTCGTACGCTTCGCCGGTCTTTGTCTCTATGTTTTCTGTAGTCCATCCGTAAGTGTTGCTCTTG
>JAFTTD010000078.1 GCA_017466965.1 Bacteroidaceae bacterium | reverse complement strand
AATTTTGAAAGCGAAGCCGTGAAAGTTGGACTGCTCGGATAAGGATGCATATTTAAGGCATCTTTACTTGAACATACAGCATAATGTTGACAAAAGCCGAAAATCCTGTGGTAATTCAATGTGAGCCACAGAATTTTCGGCTTTTGTTTTTCGTTTTTCTTCCTGAGTCAATACTGTCAATCCATGTGGAACATTTCAGGCAGAGGTATTGAAACAGGTGAATTGTCGGGGTTCGTTTCCATGATGTCAGCCATATAAGCCCACCATTTCTGAACGATAGGGTTGTCTCCCATGTCCTGTGAACCTCCGTCTCCCTTCACTTTCTGGAATGCAAACAGAATGTTTGTTTCCTCATCAAGATAGATGGAATAGTCATATACACCGCCGTCCTGAAGCAGTTTCTTAAGTTCAGGCCATATTTCAGCATGACGTTTCTTGTATTCTTCCTTGAAGCCCGGCTTCAGGAACATCTTAAATGCTTCTCTTCTTTCCATGATAATATGTTTTTTTCAAGGTGAATATATTCCGTAGTCCCCACAGTTCCGATAGTTTCTATAGTTCATACAGGCTCTGTGGTCTCTTTAGCTTCTATAATTCCTGCCGTTCCTTATCCCCTTATGACAACCATTGTCGCACCAAATCCGTATTGCTGGAATGATGCGTCCTGATAAGTGCATGACTTGTATTTGTGCTTCAGTTCTGAAATGATGGCGCTGCGAAGTATGCCCTCGCCTTTGCCATGAATGAATACAATGCGTCTGCCTTTTTCCTTGATATGCTCCTCCATAGTTTTTCTGAATACGTTCATTTGGTATTCCTTTATGTCTCCGGCAGACATTCCGGCTGTTGAGTCAAGTATTTCAGCAGCGTGAAGGTCAACCTCTATGATTGCGTCGCGCTCAGCTTTCTTGTCACTCCTTGCCGGTTGCTTATGGGGCCTGTCAGCATTGGCTTTCTCATACATGGCCTTTTTCAGTTCGTCGGCATTGACAACGAGAGGGCGCGTAGCTACATCATCTTTCACGACGTAATACTCCAGTGCCGGCTCGTCAAAGAACATACTGTCCTTGAACGTGTGGAGCTTGTAGAATTTTGTGGTGTCAACTCTTATATCTACACTAATTGCTGGTTTCATCATGAAAGGCTTGCCTTCTTTATAGGCGAACATCTGAACAGCAATTCGTTCAAGCTCGTTCAGGTCCTGATGGCCGAATTCTTCAAGGAACACTTTTGTGTTAGGCTCTATCACTCCTGTTGAACGCAGGCTCCATGTCGCGTTTTCAGCAGCCATGAACGAATAGTTAACATAGTAGTTGCAGTCGTTCACTATGTAAGCCTCAAACCTTGTGGAAGATATTTCCTTGATGTTCAACGGCACAAATGCAATGAGAACAGTGAGCTTGTCGCCATCTTTTCTCTCCTCTGGCTTTGGCTTGAAGGTAATAGGTTTTTCCTCAGGCTCTTCTGAATATGTATGTCTCTGAGGCGATGCGGCATTCTTGCTGGCTTTCTTGTCTTCCTTTCTGCCTATTGTGTCAACCTTTGCTATGTTGTAATCGTCTGTTTCTATTACGACACATTCAGCCAAAGGCATAGGAATCTCAAAACCGTCAGCATCTTCAACATACACAATGTTTCCTTTGCCGAATTTGCTCACTATGCCTCCGCCCACATCGCTAAGAAACCTTACTCTATCTCCTATTTTCATTGTTCCGTATTCTTAAAAATTATGTTTCGCAAGTTCTAATCTTGCGAAACCTGAATTAAAATTTCTCCACTTTCTTCTGCATTGCGCGGAATTTCTTTGCAGTGCTTTCTGTAGCTAAAGTCTTGCGGGCCTTTTCAGCCAAAGCCTTGCGAGCCTCAATCTGTTCGTTGCTGATGTGAGTTACAGGGATGCTCATCATCTTATCTATAGCGATGTTCAAGTCTGACCATGCTTCAAGTCTTTCGCGCTCAGCCGCAGTGATGTGGACCACACTGCCGTGGCGCGGAGTGAATGTGCCGCGTGTGCGAGTATCCTTTACGTATGTGAAATTCTTGAGGTCGCCTTCGCAGAACTGATAGAAACCGTTTGCGTAGCAGTCGTACATCAGGATGAATTTGTCGCTGTTGATAAGAGGGAATACGCTTGAGCCCTCCACAGGGAACTGTCCAGGTTTGTGTATGTGTCTGTATTCCACAGTGTAAGGTCCTGTCAATTTCTTGCTTGTGGCTCTCATCACTCCCTGGCGGGTTCTGAAGTTGCCATTCTTGTTGATAACAGAGCGGCCCTCATCCTTGAAGAACAATACATATTCTCCGTTTTTCTTGTCATATACAATGTCACCGTCGATGGCAGCAGTTCCGAAATCAAATAACAGCTTAGGTTCAGTGATGTCTGTGAAGTCCTCATTAGCATACGAGTAGAAAATCTTAAAGTATGGCTGGTTGAAGTTCGGATCCTCTGTAGGATATTCCCAGTCGTGGCGGCCTATGGAGTAATATATCATGTATTTCTTCTCCACTGGGTCCCAAATAGTCTGAGGAGCCCAAACGGCATGCAGATTCTGTCTGTCAAATCCCTGCAGATTAGGGAATCGGGTAGGGAAGTCAATAGCTGTATGTTGCCAGTGGAGCAAGTCCGTTGATTTCATGAGGATGAGACCGTCGTTGCTTTGCCATCCGTTGTCAGAACGCATGTCTGTCAGCACCATGTAGAAAGTCTTTCCGTCTTCAGCGCGAATAATGTGAGGGTCTCTGATGCTCTTCTTCAGAGCGATAGTGTCAGAACTTACCACAGGACGCCCATAGTTCAATGACTTGTAGTCAAAACCATTGTCGCTGAGAGCATATCTTATCTGTTCGCCGTTAGGACTGTTGTTCGAAAAGAAAGCGAACAAATAACTTGAATAAGGCGAATCGCCTGTCTGTTGAGCCGAAACGTTTGGCGCTGCGGCGAAGGCTGCACAAATAGTCAAAGCCTTGAAAATGTTTTTAATTTCCATTGTATTTTAATTTTAGTTTGTCAATTCTCGTTTTCTATTAAGATTGTGAGCCTAATCCCCTTTTTCGCCCTTTTGGCCCTTAATGCCCTTTTAGCCCTTCAGTCTTTTGTCTTTTAGCCCTTTTCGCCCCTTTACCCCTTTTTCATCCCTTCTTAGCCTCAAAAGCCCTTCTCGTCCTCAAACTCCCTTCACTCCCAATCTTACGTGCAAAGATAGGATTTTATTTTTAGTGAAATGCATATTGCTGCTTATTTTTAAGAGGCGATAATGTAAAGGGGAAAACAAAAAAACTTTTATCTTTACCATGCTGTAAATGTTTATTCTGCCAACCTAGGCTACCTATATACCTTCATCCTTCTAAAATCTCTGCGCTGGAGTTTCAGTTGCAGCGCACTGGAAATAAATCTCCGGCGCACTGCTTCTGAAACTCCGGCGCACTGATTTTTTTGTTCCGAAACAGTGCTTCTGTAACGGAAAAGAAGAGTAAGGTGGACAGACGCAGTAAAGGATTGAGAAACAGCTGATTGCAACAAAAAAAGTGTCCACCTCCTGCGCAGAGGTGGATACCTAATTTTGTGCAAATGTACGCTTTATATCCTTTTTTACGATACTATCTCGTTTATATCAACCTTTATTAATGTTTGAACTGACAGGTTTTTGCTTTGTTCTTTACGCCTATGGCTCCTGTAGTTCCTATAGCAGATATAAAAATCCTATAGCCCTTCCTGATAATAGTAATTACCAGATGATTTTCTTTGTTTCCGTTGTTCCGTTGGCTTTGCGGATGCGTATGATGTTTATGCCGTTCTGTGGCTGTGACAGTTTCATTCCGCTTGGTGAGAAATACTCTGTAGAGATTATTTCTGATTCTGCTTGAATGTCGCTTATTGCTGTTGCTTCATCATACATTGTCTTGATGGCATCTGCGCTAAGAGCGTAGTTGTATATTCTGAAGTCATCAATATATCCTTTGTACATTGGGTCTGTGCTCGACTGGCTTTTGCCTAAGTAGCAGAATGAAGGAGAGGGGTCTGATGGCTTTATTGTTATCTCGCTTGTGGAAGCGGCTTTTTCTCCGTTTACATATATGCATACTTCGTCGCTGCCGATGGTCAAGGCTATGTGTACCCATTTGTATGTTCCCAGTCGGGTGCAGTCGAGTGTCTGCTCTTCCTCTCCGTTATTGATGGCGAATCGCATTGTTGTTCCTGAATTTGGAGTGAGGTACATATACCGGTCTGTTCCGTTGCCGAAGTCGAATATATGCTGCAGTTTGCTTCCTCCGCGCCATTTCACCCATGATGAGATGGTAAGTTCGTCGTTGTGGGCAACAGCGTATGGCATCTGTATGTATTCTGTAGAACCGTCAAGACTGATGCAGCGTTCTCCTGATTGTCCTGCCACAAATGAAACTTTGCCGCATGTGGAGGCGTTGGCATGGTTTTCAGACAAGTCTTTAGTGTTCTGTTCGAATTCGTAGTGCGCAATGATGCCTTTTTCGTCTGAAGTGCTGCCTTCTATGATGCCTGATGCTTCAGATATGTTGTCGGACATGTCTATTGCCTTTATCTTGTAGAGATACTTGCTGCCAGCTCTTGCTGTGTTGTCAATGAATGTTGTGCCCTGAATTTTTCTTCCGATAGTGTTCCATTCTGCCTCTGCAGTCTCTGTTGCTTCTGCTCTGAGCACCATGTATCCTGCAAGGTCTTCTTCTGTGTTCTCGTTCCATGACAACAGTACTGATGCTGTCTGAGGTGTTGCTGTAAGCTGCTGAGGCGCTGCCGGTGCATTAAGTTCGCAGGCTGCTCCTACAGGTATGATGCGCCACTTCTGCTTGTCCTCGCCGTTGAACGATGCTTGCATCACGTTTGCATTTTCAGTTTTGCTTCCGCTCGCTACTTCGAGGCACATGTTGCTGTGGCGGCTGCGGATGTAGTAGTCGCCGTTGCCGGCATATTGGAAGTACCATTGCTCGTTGGCCCCGAAACCGCCTCCGTAGAGGATGATGTTCGCGCCGGAGTTTGTGCCCCAATTCAGAATGTCAAGATATTTGCCGTCGCGGGCACAAGTGATGCCGTAGTAGCTGAAGTCGCCTCCGATTCGGTTGCTGACCGGCTTGATGTCCCACTGCTGGTAGTTATGTCCTTTGTCGGAATTCTGGCAGATGTTGGTGGCGTCGGCAGTTCCTCCTCCTTGAACAGATATGACCTTCTGGCTGTTCTTGTTCATTATTATATATCGTCCGTTGATAGGAGCGGGCTGAACGTCTTCGCCCCATGTGATGTTGACAACGCGCTCTGCATTTGTCTGGCCTTGCTGATAGCCTGTTCCTCCCGGCAGTTCCATTATGTAATCGCGCTGTGGACCATAGCCGTCGAAATAGACTTCACGGTCTTTGACTGAGAAGCGGTAGCTCGAATTGTTTGCCTGTCGTTCGGATGTTCCTCCGAAGGCCTGAACTTTTCCTTCCGGAGAACGATATACTGCTGCTGCAGTCCAGTGCGGACGGTCTTCTGCGTATGCCAGGCGTTCACCGAAGCTCGCTCTGCAGAATTCGCCTCTGGCGAGTCCGTCATATCCCCACCATATACCTGTCTGCATTCCGTATTCCACTCCGACGATGGCTTCCATTACGTTGTGCAGCTCGTCGGCTGAAGCATATTTACCGTCAGCGCGCACTTGTGTGAAGAATTTTGCATAGTTGTCGAACGAACCTGCAAGCTGATGGGTGTTTCCTTCATCAAGATATTCTTTCAGTCCGTTGTACCATCGGAGTGCCTCGTCGCAGTTGAGCGTGTTTCCTCCGCTGATGCGTATGTTGTCGAACAGTGGGTTTGATTTCAGAATCTTTGCGATGTTATAGAAATCCTGCAAGCTTCCCTCGCCCCATGAAGCATAGTCTGGTTCGTTGAACGGAGATACTGTCACCACATTGTAGCCTTTGCTTTGGCAGTATTTCACTGTTGCTTCTATCAGTCGTGCCCATTCTGCAGGCTTGCCGTAGTAGTTGTTTGCATCTAACACTTCGTGGTCGCAGTTGAGCACAATGTCCTTCACTCCCGATGTTTTGATGATGTTAAGTCGGTTGTTGAGCGCACGTTTCTGTCTTGTTGAAAGTTCGCCGTTCTCGTCAACCAAGTCGTTAGGCTGGAATGAGGCTCTTGCTGTTCCGAGGCAGTCTTTGCCGATGAACGCCACTCCGCGCGGCATGTTGTCCTGGCTTGGCCAGGCAGTGTCGAGTCCCCATACGATAGGGAGCTTCTTTCCTTCGTCTGTTGTGGAGAAGATAAGGTGGCCGTCTGTTTTTGCAGGTGCTACCATGTAGTCGCTTGCTGTTGGAACAGGCTGTTCTTCCTGCGCTAAAACTGGTGCAGTGGCTATTGTTGCCAGTGCCGTCATTAAATGTTTAAGGTTTATGGTTCTCATGATAATCGTGTTTTTTGTTTATGAAAAAATCAGCATATTGCCCTTTCGTTCACAAAAATAGGCAATATGCTGATTATATCCAAATTTTATGTTGGTGAATGGCTTATCTCCTTCCTCTTAAATCACCTCGAATGATTCTTTCAGTTTGCTGAAGTATCTTCTGCTTGCTGCCAGAGTTATGTCGTTGAATGGTGGGCAGAGTTTGCAATGGAGCGAGTTGTTCTCTATCGCTGAGAGATATTGGGAGTTGATGATGCAGTTTGAGCTTATTCGTATGAGCGACTTGTGCAATGAAAGAATGTCGGCGGCGTTGATGCCTTGTTTAAGGTTGTGTATATGTCCGCTTGTGAGTT
>JAFTTD010000077.1 GCA_017466965.1 Bacteroidaceae bacterium | reverse complement strand
CCGTATCAATCCGAATGAAAACAACTGGGGAGAATATAGCAAGGTCATCAAATGGGCGCGTTCGGTAAACAAGGGATTGCAGGTGTTTGCTACGCCATGGACTCCACCGAAGAAATACAAGACGCATAATACTACGAAATACAAAAATGATTTCGGTACAGATGTATGGCCCTTGATTGAACATTCATGGGGTGGCGAAGGCTCTAATGGCGGTGCTATCAATCCTGAGTATTACGATGAATACGCAGATTTCTTGGAGCGTTACCGTCAGGCGATGGAGAAGAAGGGAAGTCCCATTGATATGATTTCTATACAGAATGAGAGTGATTATACGCCGACTGGAGAAGATAACCTTCAGGCTACTTACGAGAGCTGTATCTATTCGCCCAAGGAAATGGCAGCGATGGTGAAAGCGGCTCGCGCGGCCGTTGACCCATCGTGCAAGATTATGGGGCCTGAGTGCTTCGGCTGGGGACAGCATAACTATAATAATGCGCTGGTGAACATCAAGGATGCCGTTGATAATATTGATGTGTGGGGAAACCACCTGTACGGCACCAATGATTGGTCGTTCGTTAAGAGTGTGACGGATAAAACTCGCAAGAATATGTGGATGACGGAGTTTCTCCTCAATTATGATGACAAGTCGTATTCAGGCGAGTTCTCTGCAGAGTATCCGATGATTGAGAGCATTGAGAAGGCGATGCAGTCGGGGTATAGTGCGTATGTGTATTATAATATGTTGAATGACTTTTTCGCCTGCAACCATGGAGGAAGCGATACCGAATTGTGGAAGCGCGCCTATGTGTTTGGACATTATGCTAAGTATGCAACGGGCAAGACACGCGTGAAGTCATCCTTGACAGACGGAACAGGCATGCTGAAGGGTGGCTCTTCTTATGTCAATGCAACGATGGATACCGTGACAGTGTTTGTGCTGAACACATCTGCCAAAGACACATACAACCTGATTGTAGGACTTCCGTTTGTGCCTGCGAAAATCACTCAGATTGCAACAGGTGAGTCGGTGAACCGACTTGTGACGGATGTGACGGAACAGTATGACAATGGCACGCAGCGTCCTCGGTTAAAGCTTTTGCCTGGCGTGTTCTATACTTTCCAGTTCGTAAAGAATGCGGGTGAAGATGCAGAGGAGGAACTGGCGACATCGCCCAAACTTCCTACTTATGGCAATCCGCTGATGGCGAACCGTTTCCTTGCCGACCCGACGGCGATAGAGTATAATGGGCGTCTGTATGTCTATGCGACGAATGACCAGCAGGAGTTCGACTATTCAGGCGGTCTCTACGCTAATTCGTATTCTAAGATAGGGCAGCTGGTGTGCTTGTCAACGTCAGACCTCGTGAACTGGACAGACCATGGCGTGATTGACGTCGAGTCTATCGCTCCGTGGATTTATGCTTCATGGGCGCCTTCGATTGTGAGTCGTGAGGAAGCTGATGGAAAGACACATTTCTATTTGTACTTTACCAACAGTGCGACGGGCATAGGCGTGCTTACGGCGACCTCTCCACTTGGCCCTTGGAAAGATCCGCTTGGCAAGGCGCTGATAGACGGAAAGACTGCAGGGCTTGGCACAATCTCTCAGATTATAGACCCGGGTGTTGCCATCAAGCCTGATGGCAGCGAGGCATATCTTACATTTGGCGGTGGCGACGTGAAGGGTACGGACTTGCAGCCAGGGAATGCGAGAATTGTGAAGCTGGGTGATGACATGATTAGTTTGGCCGGCGAGATTAAGCCTATCTCTGCTCCATGCCACTTTGAGGCCAATGAGCTTAATTACATCGGCAACAGGTGGGTTTACTCTTATTGCACGAGATGGTCCATTGCCTCCAACTGGTCTTCCTACAGCAAGCTGGCGGCGCCAACCTCCTGTTCCATCGTGTATATGACAGCCACGGATCCAATGGCTGACAAATGGGCGTATAAGGGAGAAATCATGCCAAATCCGGGTAATGTGGGATATCCGTATGGCAACAACCATACACGTTTGCAGAAGTTTGGCAATGCTTACTATCTGCTTTATCACACGCATTGGCTTGAGCGTCAGCTGGGCTTCAGCGGCGGTTATCGCAATCTGCACATGAACAGAATCGTGGTGGCTGAGGCGCAGGCTCGAATTGCTGCGTTGACCGCCTCTTCGGCATCCATCAACGGAGTTCCACAATTGACAGCGGCACGCATCAATCCGTATGAAGAGCAGGACGGCAAGATGGCCGCCATCGTGACAAAGGACTGGTGGATGGTTCGTGGCGTGAATTTTGCGGCAGAGGGAAATCCTGCTCGCAGCCTGATTCTGAAAGTAAAGGGTGCAGGAAGCGTAGAGGTGCGCGTGGGTGATTTGGAGAGGGAGTCTGTGGCTTTTGCTGAGTTCAGCAGCGATAAGGAACAGACGATTGTTGTACCGATTACAGGTGAAGAACTGAGTGCGTTTGAACCAAATCTCTATTTCGTATTCGTCAGCAATACGGATGCTGAGGTGCTGTCATGGCAGTTCTCTTCGCTTACGGTTGAAGAGGCTACAGATATTGTGGAGGTTGAAAGCGATGCAGAAGGACTTATGGAAGATGGAGCTGCATATTACTCTGTGACAGGCGTTCGTCTGGCTCGTCCTGAAAAAGGTGTCAATATCATCCGTATGCGCGATGGCAAAGTGCTGAAGCGTGTGAATCGTTGATAGGCTTAGTTTTTGTGCACTCCCTTTCATCTGCGGATATTGGGGGAGTGCATATTTCTCATTGCTGTTTCCATGCACCGCCTGCATGATAAAAACCAAATAAAGTATGAAGAGAACATTTGTTTTATCAGTCCTTTCCAAGAGGATTTGTGCCCTTTCCCTTCTTGCACTTTCAGCCAGCATGAACGCACAAGGTCTGTATTCAGGCATGGGAATGAAGCCGCGTATCGTGGTGTTGACAGACATTGCGCCTGGCAACGTGGAACCTGACGACATGGAGTCGATGATTCGTCTGATGGCTCATGCAGACTTGTATGAAATAGAAGCATTGATAGCGTCTGGAGGCTGGAACAGCAGCGGACGGGCATATCCTGTCAGCTGGAAGGACAGCTTGAGCACAACGATTCGTGCTTATGAAAAGGATTTGCCTAATTTGATGAAACGCTCCGGTCAGCGTTCTTTCTTGAGCCTGAAGAAAGAAGAAGGCAAGCAGAAGATTGGCTATTGGCCAAGTGCTGACTATTTGAGGAAACGTTCTATGTTGGGAAGTTTAGAGTTGGGACAAAAGAAGATAGGGGCAGAAAACCGTTCGGAAGGAAGTGACTTCATCATCCAGCTTGCAGATGAAAAGGACAGCCGTCCCATCTGGATTCTTGCCTGGGGAGGCGCAAACACCTTCGCGCAGGCTATCTGGCAAGTGGAACAGACGCGCACGGCAGACGAGGTCAAGCGCTTCTTAAACAAGTTCCGTGTCTATACCATCACTGATCAAGATACCCCTTGGAGCAGGAATACTCCTGACTTTCCGTTTAGCTCGCACTACCGAATGCGGCGTGACCTGTCAAAAGACCTGATGTTTTTCTGGGACGAGAGTGCCTGGCTCTCTCAAAACAGCATAGGTTCGAGGAATTGGGGTGAATACGCAAAGCACATCCAGAAGCATGGGCATTTAGGGGAGATATACCCGAAGTATAAATATGGCGTGGAAGGTGATACTCCCTCCTTCCTTCATGTTCTCCCTAATGGCTTGAACGACCCCTCTTCGGCTACCATGGTAGGATGGGGAGGCTATTTTGAATGGGGATTAGGACGAGACGCAGAAACCTATTGCTACACCAATCATAGCAGCCAGGTGAAGAGCATTTCTCAGAAGTACGAAAACTACTTCTATCCGGCAATTTTCAATAATTTCGCGGCGCGTATGGATTGGGCGGCTCAAGGCAAGGGAAATAGAAATCCTGTCGTGATTGTTAACGGGAAAAAAGGACTGGAGATTATTTATGTGAAGGCAAAGGCTGGAGAGACCGTTTGGCTGGATGCTTCACGCTCGTTTGACTTGGAGAATGACGGACTCTATTTCCGCTGGTGGAATCTTGCTGAAGCAGGCAGCTGTAGGGAGGATGTTGAGATTCAGCAGCCCCATTCGTCAAAGACCAGCTTGGTCGTTCCTGAAAAAGCATCGAATACAACAATCCACATCGTTTGTGAGGTGTCAGACAATGGAACTCCTGCATTGACGGCTTACAGAAGGGTGGTGATAGATGTCCGATGAAGAAATACCGTCATGTACAGGCTGTGTCCATAATAATAGGCAGGCTGTGTTTATAATAATAGGCAGGCTGTGTTTATAATAATAGGCAGGCTGTGTTTGTAATAATAGGCAGCGAGCCTTTATAATGGAATCAACACGGTGCGCACTTGAAGGGCTATGCCGTGAAGTGAACGAGAAGATGCTGCTTGTGGGGTTTTGACCGTGAGGGTATCGCCTGCAAGCACTGGCTCTCTAACGGGATTAGGAATGCCTTTCTTTTCTTCATTCAAGGTGAAGCTGCAGCGTTGAAGCAAATTTACAGTTACCGAAAAAGAAACAAAAAAGGGGAATGCATGTTGGTGCATTCCCCTTTTGCTTGCAAGTGCCGGAAGCGGGACTCGAACCCGCACGGGCGCAATGCCCAAGGGATTTTAAGTCCCTCGTGTCTACCATTCCACCATTTCGGCGCATTGCTTGGTTCAAAAAAAGAAGTTCATGCAGAACTTCTTTCCTTAGTTGCGGGGGTCCGACTCGAACGGGCGACCTCCAGGTTATGAGCCTGGCGAGCTACCAACTGCTCCACCCCGCGATGTTAAGTATCTGCAACTTCAAAGAAATGACCTTTCTCCGTTGCGAGTGCAAAGGTAGCACTTTTGCCTGAAATGGCAAAACTTTTAGGCCTTTTTTTGCCTAAAAAAGTGAAAGTGTGCGTTTATCCTTGCATCTCTTCCAAGTTCAGGCATGCTTCAGTCCATTCTGCTTCAGCTTCTGACAGCTTGTTTTTCAGTTCGCCGTATTGGGTGAAGAGGGTGGTGTCGTTGGCACCGGAAGGAGTGGCGAGCTTGCTTTCAATCTCAGCAATCTGCATTTCCAGCTCCATCACTTTCTTTTCCGCATTCTCCACAGCCTTCTCGGCCTTTTTGATGAGCTTGTTGCGTTCTTTT
>JAFTTD010000076.1 GCA_017466965.1 Bacteroidaceae bacterium | reverse complement strand
TCTGTTGCTTATTGTTTTTTATCTGTGAGTCGTTTCAGCCATTTGTATTTCAGGGTTATGACGTTGTATGTGATATAGCACCAGCCCAGCATTGCAAAGAACTTTACGATTTTGCGCATTGCAGATGTTGTTTCCCATGAGTTGATGATTTCTGATGCCATATACAGAATTATGGACATGCAGATGAGGCCTACTGCTATGACTGTAACTTTTCTTTTGTTCATGATAACTCTTGCTACTTCTTGCTGAAATATAAAAAGCACATGACGAGGCAAGGTTTGTCCTCGTTCCATGTGCTTTACTTCTTAGTTATGTCCTAATAGTTGAATTCGCCGAACTCACTCTTTATGGTAAGGCTCTTCTTGCCTTCTTCGATGCGGCCAATGACTTGAGCGTCAATGTTGAAGCTCTTGCTGATTTCAATGACTTTTTCGGCATGTTCAGGTGAAAGATATACTTCAAGACGGTGTCCCATGTTGAATACCTTATACATCTCAGCCCAGTCTGTACCGCTTTCCTTGGCAATGGCTTTGAAGAGTGGTGGTACTGGGAACATGTTGTCTTTGATTACCCGGCAGTTGTCACTGACGAAATGCAGCACTTTTGTCTGTGCGCCGCCTGTGCAGTGAACCATACCATGAATATGTGGGCGAAGCTCATCAAGCAATCGCTTGACAACAGGAGCGTATGTACGGGTAGGGGACAGGACAAGTTTGCCTGCATTTATTGGCGAGCCTTCTACAGGGTCGGTAAGCTTGTAGCTTCCGCTGTAAACAAGTTCGTCGGGAACAGCCTTGTCAAAGCTTTCAGGATATTTCTCTGCAAGGTATTTTGCGAACACATCGTGGCGTGCGCTGGTAAGTCCGTTGCTTCCCATTCCGCCGTTGTATTCTTTCTCGTATGTTGCTTGTCCGCAGCTGCTCAGTCCTACTATGACATCACCTGGGCGAATGTTTGCATTGTCAATGACATCACTGCGCTTCATGCGGCATGTAACTGTTGAATCAACAATGATTGTACGCACAAGGTCGCCTACATCTGCTGTTTCGCCTCCAGTGGCATAAATGCCTATGCCCATTTTGCGCATTTCTTCAAGAAGCTCGTCAGTGCCGTTGATGATTGCTGAAATCACTTCTCCCGGTATGAGCATCTTGTTGCGGCCAATGGTTGATGATACAAGTATGTTGTCAACAGCTCCCACGCATAGCAGGTCGTCTGTGTTCATTATGAGTGCGTCTTGAGCAATGCCTTTCCATACCGATATGTCGCCTGTTTCCTTCCAGTACATATACGCAAGGCTTGATTTTGTACCGGCGCCGTCGGCGTGCATTATGTTGCAGTATTCAGGGTCTCCGCCAAGCACGTCAGGAATAATCTTGCAGAATGCCTGCGGAAAGATTCCTTTGTCTATGTTTTTGATGGCGTTGTGCACGTCTTCTTTGGCCGCACTGACACCGCGCATCATGTATCTCTGCTTATTGTCGATTGCCATTTGTTTGAGTTCTTAAGTTTTTAAGTTCTTAAGTTTTTAAGTTATTAAGCTTTTGAGTTTTTAAGTTCTTAACTTCTTAAGTTCTTAAGTTTTTGATATCTTAAACTCCTAAAGACTTGCTGACTGCTGCAACCTTGGCTTCTGCCTGTGCAACAGCTGCCTTATAGCACTTAGAACATCCCATTTCTCCCGGTGCCTCTACGTAGAACTTGATCTTAGGCTCTGTACCTGAAGGGCGAACGCTCACTTTTGTTCCGTCTTCTGTGAAGAACTGGAGCACGTTGCTTGTCTCTGGCATGTCCATAGTTGTAGAGTTGCCTTCTCCGTCTGTAGCCTGAAGAGTCTTGTAGTCCTTGATGAGTACAACCTTTGAGCCTGCAAGTTCCTTCGGAGGGTTGTTGCGATAGTTGTCCATCATCTGGGCAATTTCGTCTGCACCGCTCTTTCCTGGCTTTACAACATTGATTGCCATGTTGTATGAGAAACCATATTCAAGGTAAATCTCCATCAGCACGTCATAGAGAGTCTTGCCCTGGTCTTTTGCCCATGCGCAGATTTCAGCAAGGAGAGTACAAGCGCTGACAGCGTCCTTGTCGCGAACGAAGTCCTGAGCGAGGAAGCCGTAGCTTTCTTCACCGCCGCCGATATACTGCTTTGTTCCTTCGTAAAGCTTTATTTCACGGGCAATCCATTTGAATCCTGTATAGCAGTCTGACATTTCAATGTTGTTCTTCTCTGCTACTTTCTTTATCAGTTCTGTTGTGACAATAGTCTTCACGATGAACTCGTTGCCTACCATCTTGCCCTGAGCAATGCGGTTCTTGATGATGTAATAGAGGAAGATGAGGGCTGTCTGGTTACCGTTGATGAGAACCCATTCGCCTTCGTCATTCTTGCAAGCCATACCAACACGGTCAGCGTCAGGGTCGCTTGCCATAACAATGTCAGCATCTATTTTCTTTGCAAGGTTCAGAGCAAGCGTCAGTGCCTCTGCGTTTTCAGGGTTTGGAGAAACAACTGTAGGGAAGTCGCCGCTCTTTACCATCTGTTCCTCAACGCAGTTCACGTTCTCGAATCCCCACTGCTTCAGTGCGCGAGGGATTAGAGTCATGCCTGTTCCGTGGATTGGAGTATAGACTATTGACAAGTCCTTCTGTCGCTTGATGACTTCTGGGTCAATAGAGATTGTCTGTATCTTGTCAAGGTAAATCTTGTCAATGTCCTCGCCGATAATCTGGATGAGGTCATTGTTGCCTTCAAACTTGATGTCGGCATACTGCACCTTGTTCACTTCGTTGATGATGCCCTTGTCGTGAGGAGCCAATACCTGTGCGCCGTCATCCCAGTAAGCCTTGTATCCGTTGTATTCACGAGGGTTGTGGCTTGCAGTGATGTTCACACCTGCCTGGCAGCCAAGTTCGCGGATAGCGAAAGAAACTTCAGGAGTAGGGCGCATGTCGTCGAACAGGTAAACCTTGATTCCGTTGGCTGAGAAAATGTTTGCAACAGTCTCTGCAAACAGACGGCTGTTGTTGCGGCAGTCGTGGCCTACAACAACGCTGATTTGAGCCAAGTCCTTGAAGTTTATGTTCAGATAGTTTGCGAGTCCCTGAGTAGCAGCACCCACAGTGTAGATGTTCATACGGTTGCAACCGGCACCCATAATGCCGCGAAGACCGCCTGTACCAAATTCCAAAGTCTGGTAGAAACTGTCAACGAGGGCAGTCTTGTCCTCAGCGTCAAGCATAGCCTGAACAGCTGTGTGAGTAGCTTCGTCAAAAATCGGATCTGTAGCCCATTTAGTAGCTATTTCCGCACATTGTCTGATAAGTTCTTGTTCCATGATTTATGTTGTTTTATTATTTGATTTTACTTGCTCATTGATTTGAATATACATTCATTATGCAAAGTTAAAATTTCTTTGTGAATTTACAAAAAAAACATACTTCATAATCAGAACTATTCCTTGAGGAGAAAAAAAATAGGGCATTTTAAAAACGTTATACGTAGAGCTTAAAGTAAAGGTGGAGTATAATTCCATAAGATACAGAAAATCAGTTAATGACAAAAGTTCTGTTTGTAGCGCTATTTTTCATGAAAACCTAACTTTTTAAACTTTTATTTAAAAAGTGCCCTATTCAGAAAAAAATAAAAAAAAGAAAGCAAGAATAGGGCATTTTCTCGTATAAAGTTTGAAAACGTACCTTTTGACCAAAAAAATGTCTTTGCAACAATCTGAAATACAGGTGGTTATAGTCGTTCTCCGTAAACCGGAAAACATGTGCCATTTTCATGCCATTTTAGTGCCATTCTTGCCATTTTTTTGCCCTATGTGGTTGTTTAAGTGATATAAAAAAGGAATATAGTGACAAGAAATTTTGAGAAGGAGAAATTTCACACTTTTGCCCTATTTTTGTATCGTGTTGAAAACCAGTTAATTATAAATGCCCTATTTTTTGCCCTATTGCCCTGTTTCTTTTTATTATTTTTCAGCACTTTTTAATTGCATTTTTCAATGCTTTTTCCCTGTTGTTTTACTCCCTGAAATCCTTGTTTTAACAAAAAGTATTTATATTTCGCAAGTACAACCAGCCGGTGTTATAAGACTATCCTAAAATTGAACCACATAAAATCCATAGCACAGTGTCTCTACCAGAAAATGCGGTGCAGTGAAAATTCACTTCCAATGCCTTGCAAATTAATTTCCACTGCGCCGATTCTGAAACTCCACTGCGCCGTTCCCTTTTTGATTCAAGTCTATTATGCTAAAAAATTTGCGAATAGATGAAAAGTGATGATGCCAAAGAATTGTATATCTGGTCAAATGACAAACACCCTTTTATCATACCCTCGTAAATCTAAACGAATGCCTTTGACGAATAACATCCTTTAGTATCGTTCCCTTTTAACTTCTTCATTTAACTCCTCCTTATAACTCCTTTTTTTAACTTCTTCATTTAACTCCTCCTTTTAACTCCTCCTTTTAACTCCTTCATTTAACTTCTCCTTACCTCTCAACGAACCCGTCCATAATTACAGTAGGAGAGCCTTTGCTGCTGAATGCGCCCAGTTTGTATGTGCCAGGCATGCATTGCGGCTCCCAATAGAATACTCCGCGGCATCTGCCGTCCGTTTTATGGTGAGTCTCGTTGATGATTCTTTCCAATTGTTTTCTGCCTTCTTCCATGACTTTCGGATTACCCTCGTTCACCTCAAATCCCGTTTCTACAATCATCACGTCCTTGCCGTATTTCTTGCCCACTCTGCGAATGTTTTCCATGCAGTTTGTAATGGTTGTTTCTGCGTCAGGCTGTTTCTTGCTGTCCATAGCCCAATAAGGGTATAGCGACATGCCTATCATGTCGAATTTGCCACCGTATTTCAGTACTGTGTCAAGGTTGTAGTCATACAATTTGGCGTCAAACCCATTGTCAAGATGCACTATTACTATCGACTCGGGCGAAATCTTCTTTACAGCGTCATATCCGGCACGTATGAAGCCGGCATATTGCTTTGGGTGAGTCTTGATATGTCCCATGGAGTAGGTGACGGTAGTATTGCCATTCTCGTCCTTTATTTCCCATCCGCGCTCGTTGGTCTTCACGTTCCATAGCATACCGTTGCTTGTCTCGTTGCCTATCTGCACCCATCGCGGAGTTATGCCATTGGCTTTCAGTAGTTTGATTACGTCTGTAGTGTGTTCAGCCAATGCCTTTTTCATCTCCTTGAAGTCCATCTCCATCCATGCTTTCGGAATGGGTTGCTTGGCAGGGTCAGCCCACCAATCGCCATAGTGGAAACAGAGCATCACGTCCATGCCCAAATCATGGGCGCGAAGTGCTTTTTTGAGCACGTCGTCCCTGCCGCACCATCCGCCACGAGGGTTAACCCATACACGCAAACGAACGGCGTTGAGCTGGTAGTCCTTCAGCAGATCAATGCAGTCGCGCTCCTTACCGGTGGTGTCAAAGAATTTCTGTCCTCGCGATTCCTGCTCCGTAAGCCAGCTGATGTCTGCACCCTTGACGAAGTCTATGTCAGAAGTGTCATTTGAAATCTTTTTTTTTACAAGCGCAACATCGTCAATGAGGCATTGAGCCATAGGCTTGCCTACGGTATAGAATACGACTTTAGCGCTGCCACCGCTCACATTAACGTTCAGCCGTGCTGAAATCCATTTGTCGCCCGACTTGATGTCCTTCAAGTCAATGCTTTGAACCTTGCCTCCCGACTCAACTCTTGCTTCAAGTTTCTTGAACAAACCGTTATCACGGAACTTCAGAGACAGTGTGTATTCGCCGTCTTCAAGAGTAACATAAGGGGAAGAAGCTATCTCCTGGCTCACTCGGCGCTCGAAGTCTATGCTGTCGCTTATGCACAGTGATTTTTCGCCAATAACCTCCTTGCGCTCTTCCTGGCTGTTGTTGTGGTTGAGCTTAGGGCTGTGAGGATTGTCAAGGCTTACCTTGTTACCTTTAATAACTTCCGTATCCCATCCGAGCAGTAACTCCTGACGTGGCTTCACTGTAATAGGAACTGTTCTTCTGTCAGCCTCAAAACTTGCGTTCAGAACATAATTGTTGCCCTTGCTAACGCTCCATTTGCCAGTCACATGGTCGAGCCTCCATTCAGACAGAGAATTGAAATAAGGCTTGTAGCTGTCAAATGAGAGAGGTACCCACTGGTTGTATCCTAATCCGTTTCCTGCAAAATCAGCCCAGCGGTCGCCGCAGAAAATAACAGTCTCCTGTTCCGTTCCACGCAGAGTGTAGAAGAATCCCGTCTGCGAAATGTGCGCATAGTCCATTCTGCATCCATCCATAATCTCCATCTTGTTCACAGGAGTGTAAGGGCCATATATGTCATCACTCACAAGGTAGTAGGCATACGATGAATCCCAACCGTACAGATTGGAAGCGCACAAGTAGTATTTGCCCTTGTACTTGAACATGCAGTTGCCCTCACGTCCTTCACCCTTATACACCTGAACGCAGTTCTTCAGACCGATAGTGCCATCTTCAACCACACCAATTTCCGAAACATATCCAATATGTCTTCCTCTGCCGTAAGAATAAATAAGATAGTCCTTGCCCGTATCCTCGTCAGTGAAGACGGTCTGGTCGCCTGTATTTGAAGTTCCTATTATTGGCTTCATGTCTATGTGCTTGTGAACCTTGAACGGACCGGTAGGGGAGTCGGACAATGCGATAAAAACAGAGTTGTTATGCTGTGAAAATAGAGCATACTGTTTAGTCTCTTCAATGAAAGCAACTCCCATACGTCCGAACCATCCCACGAAAGGGCTGCCACCCGCAATCTCCTTGGCAGTTATGACATGGCCCATGTCTTTCCAGTTAGTGAGGTCGGTAGATTTATAGCACGAAACGCCCACCACATTATTCCTTTCATGAATCCTTGTCGGGTCGTTTCTGTAAAGCTCCGCCTCCTTATAGTGAGCGCCATACCAGTAGTAAGCCATCTCACCGGTAGTGGGGTCAGTAAACTTGAAAATACCGCCTCCCTGACTATAGATAGGAGTGCCGTCAACGGTGTTCCAGAAACAGTCGTTTGTGATAATTCCGTTCCCAATGCCTTGAGCATCAGAAATATGAGGTATACACAACATAGCAGTAAATGCCAAAGCCCCAATTAATGATTTTGTCTTCATAATGTGCCTGTATTTCAATTCAGTAACGAGTATTAAACTTTCAGTTGCGAAAATAAAAATAAATTAATCTAAATGCAAGATTATTTATCCCAAAACCATCAAAATTCTATTTTTTATAAAAAAATGTCTTGTTTGTGAAATAGATGGTATTCCTGAGGTTTAATTAATTTTATATTTGATGACATTATTTATAATGTATTTTGCTTTGTAAAATAAAAGATATAAATTTGGGGTGAAATACTTTATAATGTTTATTTCTATAACTTAAAGAAATGTATTAAAGCACAGTCGTAAAGATATGGCAAAATACAACATTGGGGATAGAGTTGTGAAAGCAGACTCTGAAAATAAAGGTGTAATAGTTGAAGTAATGCCTGCACGTAGAGGCAGACAACTTTATAGGGTTAGTTGGGAACATGGAGTTACTGATGAATTTGAGGTAAACCTTATCCCAAATTGTGACATATCTGACCCATACGAGCGCTGTGTGAGTGGTATTTTTGGGTCATATTCTGATTTCTCTAAAATTAACACCACATTTAAAATACGCAACTCTAATAATAGTACAATTTCTTCATTGAAGGCATCTAAAACGCTTTTTAGAGCATACCAATTCAAACCGCTTCTTAAATTCCTAAACTCTCCTAATAGACGTTTGCTGGTTGCCGATGAAGTCGGTCTAGGTAAAACTATTGAAGCAGGTCATATTATGCTTGAGTTAAAAGCTCGAAGAGAATTACGTCATGTACTTGTAGTTTGTCCAAAATCTTTGCAAAATAAATGGAAAGAAGAATTATCTTATAAATTTGGTTTGACTTTTAAGATATACGAGAAATCAAGAGACTTAGTCACAGACCTTCATGAATCTCGTACCCCTGTTCATGCCATTGTTAATTATGAAAAAATTCGTTTGAAGAAAAAAAGTAAAGAGGAGGGTAAAAAAAAACAAAAAGGTGGACTGCCTAATAATCTTATTGATTACTTGTCGGAAAATGGTTTTAAATTCAGTCTTGTTTTATGTGATGAAGCGCATAAGATGCGTAATAGGGAAACACAAACGTATAAGGGTGCAGAAAGAATTATGAGTCAGACAGATGCTGCATTATTCCTTACAGCCACACCTGTTATGATAAGCACGGAAAATCTATATAATCTTTTGCACCTTTTAGATAATAGAAATTATTATAACTATCAAATATTTGATAACCGGTTACAAGAAAATAGACCCTTTATTGAAGCACTATCCGCTCTAAATGAGCAAGTAAGTCTCCCTGTAATTGCTCAGAATTTGGATGAAGCAGAAATCGTTACACGATTCTATTCTGATGAAAAAGAAATTTATTCAAGCGTTACGACTGTAGGCAAAGCATTGGAAAAAGATATAATGTATCAAGAGATACAGAAAATGCTTCATGGAGAGGACAATATGAAGAACAGGGCTAGATTGCAATATCTTATTTCATCCATGAGCATGATGAATGGAATCTTTTCTCGTACCAGAAAAAGAGAAGTAACCACAGATATGTCTCAAGCTGAACGTAAACCACATAGGAGAAAGGTGGAATTAACAACATATGAACGAGAAGAATTTGATAGGGTAATTGAACAATATATAGATGATAATTCATATACTTCCGATTGGGGAGAAGAAGTCTTAACACAGGGAGGAACACTTGGTC
>JAFTTD010000075.1 GCA_017466965.1 Bacteroidaceae bacterium | reverse complement strand
TATGTTCGGATTTTTCTGATAATAATGGTTTATAGATTAGATGTAATCATAAATGTAGTTAGCTGTTAGGTGGCATAAACACAAAATATCGGAATTGTAGATACTATTATTATTGTTATAGTAAGTAATAAGGGAGGATAGTCCCTATCCTCCCTTAATCTAACGTGAGTTCAGTATAAGAATCATTCAATTCTTATACCGAACTCACGTTAATCATTAAATAAAAGAGTTCAAAATGGTGTTGATGGAAGGTCAACACACTTACCAAAAAGAAAAGAAAAGAAACAAGTGTTAAACGAACCTTAATGTCTCCACTTTTTCAAGCCTCTCACGCAAATGAGGCATACTGTCGCGCCTTATAGACAAAGTCATGGAACAATCAGTATCATATCCTTGACTAACTATTTTGGGTTCTTCTTCCTTTACAATGCGCATGACATCGTTCATAAAAGGATATTCAAAATAGAACGTAACATCTTCATCTACAGTTCTTTCCTCTATCTGCGCCAAAGACAATGCATCTGCAGCTGCCTGTTTATAAGCAACAATCAGGCCGCTAGTACCAAGTTTTATACCACCAAAATAGCGAACAACAATAACAAGGATATTAGTCAAATTATTTGAATTGATTTGACCTAAAATAGGTTTTCCAGCTGTACCGGAAGGTTCTCCATTGTCATTAGCCCTGAATTCAAGTCTTTCCGGCCCCAACATATAAGCATAGCATACGTGGCGAGCATCATAGAATCTCTTCTGATACTCAGCAACGTATGCTTTAACTTCGTCAACAGTCTCTACATGTATGGCAAAAGCCAGAAACTTGCTGCGCTTCTCTGTGAATACAGCTTCAGACTGTCCTTTTATAGTAAGATAAGAATCCATTGCAAGGCTAATAAAGAGATGAAGTGTATAAATAACTCTTCATCTCTTAAAAAAATCATGACAATTTATGTATTATAAGTCCAGAACGTAACTTTGGTTCAAACCATGTTGCCTTAGGAGGCATGATATTGCCACTGTCCGCTATGTCCATTATCTGCTTCATCGTTACAGGATAAAGGGCCAATGTCATCTTCATTTCTCCACTATCAACACGTCGTTTGAGTTCGTTCAAACCTCTCAGTCCACCTACAAAATCAATTCGCTTATCACGTCTTAAATCAGTTATACCCAACTGTTTGTCAAGTATAAGCTTAGAAGATATACTTACGTCAAGAACACCTATTGGGTCAGAATCATCGTATGTACCAGGACGTGCAGTCAGTGAATACCACAAGCCATCAACATAAAGTGAAAATTCATGCAAACATGCAGGGCGATACAAGTCAGCACCTTTGCATTCAACAACAAAATCTTCTTCAAGAGCCTTAAGGAACTCAGATGTTTCCTTACCATTCAAATCGCGTACAACACGGTTGTAATCCAAGATTGTAAGCTGGCTTGCAGGGAAACACACTGCCATAAAATAATTATACTCCTCATCACCTCTATGATTCTTATTTTGTTTAGCCTTCTCATCACCCACCAATGCTGCGGCTGCAGAACGATGATGGCCGTCAGCAATGTACAAGTGAGGCATTGATGCAAATCTTTCAGTTATAACTTCTATATCATTCTTATCAGAGATGACCCAAAGCTGATGGCGAAATCCATCAATAGGAGCGACAAAGTCATATTCAGGCTCAGCATCTGCATACTTGTCAATCAATGAAAGCAGCACTGCATCATCAGGATAAGCGAAAAAGACAGGCTCAATATTGGCATCATTAACCCTGACATGCTTCATACGGTCCTCTTCCTTGTCCTGGCGTGTAAGTTCATGCTTCTTAATGACACCTGTCATATAATCGCCAACGTATGCAGCAACAACCAGTCCATATTGAGTCTTGCCATTCATTGTCTGAGCATAAATATAGTAATGCTCAGCATCATCTTGAACGAGCCAGCCTTTCTCTTGGAACATACTGAAGTTTTTCGCTGCCTGTTCATAAACCTTAGGGTCATATTCGCTTGTTCCAACAGGAAAATCAATTTCGGGCTTTATTATTCTATAAAGTGATTTTTCATTGCCTTCGGCCTCAGCACGAGCCTCATCGCTGTCAAGAACATCGTACGGACGACATTCAACTTGTTCAACAAATTCTTTAGGAGGACGAACTCCACGGAAAGGTTTAACAATAGCCATATATTTCCAAATAAATTTAAGTTTTACTAAATATTTACTTAATTCACCTTAAATCGAGTGCATCCTTCTTCAAAAAAAGCAACAATTTGCTTTGCAGCAGCTATACCTGCATTTATATTTGCTTCAGAAGTCTGGGCACCCATCTTCTTTGGAGTGGAAAAATAACGACCTTCAAATTTACTAAATTCATCATGTGCGTCAGGCATGATGTCTGTAACATATTTCAAATCAGTACGTTCAGACAACAACTCTATCAAGCCACATTCATCAATAACTTCCTTTCGTGCTGTATTTACAAGCACGCCACCTTTTGCCATTAGCCCCACAAGATTCTTTCCTATGCTCTTCTTAGTTTCAGGTGTAGCAGGAATATGCAAGCTGACAACATCGCATACCTTGAATAGTTCTTCTTGATTTGCTACAGCCTTAACCCCAGAAGCTTCAATAACATCGGCAGGACAGAATGCATCATAAGCATAAACATCCATACCAAATCCTTTAGCAATGCGAGCCACATTACGTCCTACATTTCCAAATGCAAGAATTCCGAGTTTTTTACCCAAAAGTTCAGAACCAGACTTTCCATTGTAAAAATTACGAACTGCAAAAACAAGCATTCCGAACACAAGTTCTGCAACAGCATTCGCATTCTAACAAGGAGTGTTCATCACAACAACTTCTGCTGATGTAGCGGCCTGCAAATCAACATTATCAAACCCAGCACCCGCACGAACAACAATTTTCAAATTCTTAGCAGCGCTTATAACTTCAGCATCAACCTTATCACTACGGACAATAAGTGCATCTGCATCAGAAACAGCATCAAGCAATTGTTGTTTTTCTGTATATTTCTCTAAAATAGCAAGTTTATAACCTGCACTCTCAATCACATCTCTTATTCCCTCTACAGCAGCTGATGCAAAGGGTTTTTCTGTTGCTATTAAAACTTTCATACTAAAAGTATTTATAAAAGAATGAATCAGGAATCAAGTCTGAAGCCATGAGCCAAGAAACTCTGGCTCATGGAGTGATTTAACTCCTAATTCATTTCAAATTACTAACAATATATATATTATATCTTAAATTTTATTTTCAAAATCTTTCATGCACTGCACAAGAGCCTTTACTCCGTCAACAGACATTGCATTATAACAGCTTGCGCGGAAACCTCCAACAGAACGATGGCCTTTTATACCTACCATTCCACTATCAGTGGCAAATTTCATAAAGTCAGCCTCAAGTTCCTTATATTCATCATTCATAACAAAACAGATGTTCATAACAGAACGGTCAGCAGCATCAACTGTACCTCTGAAAAGTTTATTGCGATCTATTTCACTATATAGCAATTCAGCACGTTCTACAGCTCTACGATCCATTTCCTTAACACCACCCTGTGCCTTAATCCATTTCAGATTCTGAAGTGCACAATATATAGGTACAACAGGTGGAGTGTTAAACATTGAACCTTTCTCTGCATGAGTACGATAATCTAACATTGTTGGTATTTGGCGCGAAACTTTTCCAAGAGCATCATCTTTTACTATAACAAAGCTTACACCTGCCATAGAAAGATTCTTCTGAGCTCCACCATAGATACAATTATACTTACTTACATCAACAGGACGGCTGAATATATCAGACGACATATCGGCAATCATAGGAACCGGAGAATCTAATTCTTTCCTAACTTCTGTTCCGTAAATTGTATTATTTGTAGTTATATGGAAATAATCTGCATCCTCTGGTATAATATAATCTTTTGGAATATAAGAATAAGTAGAATCTGCAGATGAAGCCACTTCTACAACCTCTCCAAACATTTTTGCTTCCTTAATAGCCTTCTTTGCCCATACACCAGTATTCAGATAAGCAGCCTTTTTCTCAAGAAAGTTATATGGAATCATGCAAAATTCCAAACTTGCACCACCACCTAAGAAAAGAACAGAATAACCTTCTGGTATATCAAGAAGTTCTTTAAACAATGCAACAGCCTCATCTATAACAGGCTGAAAATCTTTAGCACGATGGCTAATCTCCATCAACGACAAACCTGAACCATTAAAATCCAGGCAAGCATTAGCTGTAGCTTCAATAACTTCACGAGGAAGAATTGAAGGCCCTGCATTAAAATTAATCTTTTTCATTACTATTATTTATTAATACTTACATTTCTTAAAAACGCTTAAAACAGCACAAAATTAATCAAAACATTTGTTCTGAACAATAATAACGGTATTTAATTAACAAAAAACTAAAAACTATTGGGAGTGAGTACATTCAATCTTTGGCAAAACTGTTGTCAGAGCCCATCATCACATCCAAGGATAGAAAGAGCCATATCAAGAACTGTTGTATCATCAATTACACAAATACCTCCATCAGGCCCTGGTTCAATGTGCAATCCGACCGATGTTCCATCAACATAATTATCTCCTCCGAAATAATTACGGACTGTTTCATCAGAGATTCCTAATTGATTGGCAATTCTGTGAACACTGCCATCAGGCAGTTCATCCTTAATTCTCCTCAATTCATTAAATGTTATAGTCATCTTATATTATAATAATTACATTAAACAAAATTTAGCCATTTTATTATTAATCTTAAAAACCTCTTGTCATAGCCACTATAATAACACAGATATAATTGAAAAAGACTACAGCAAGAAAAGCATTAAGATCTGACTTCAGATACCCACTACTTGTGAACTGCAAAGAAACAAGTTTATTATGCCCTAAACGTTTGGCCACTAATTTATGAATAAGATGAAACACATAACCTAATATAAATCCAACAATAAAACCGACAATTACATCTCCAAGATAATGCACTCCGAGATAAAGACGTGTAAAAGTTGTTGTCAGCGACCAAAAATACAAAACAGATGTAACCTTCGCGCTTCTAAAAAGAAATGAGAGGAAAGTAGCCATACAGAAAGTATTACAAGCATGCCCTGAAAAAAAGCCAAATCTGCCACCTCTATAACCATTCACGATATCTATATAATACATCAGTTCAGGATCTTGCGTAGGTCTCCATCTACCTACAATTGGCTTAGTCAAACCAGAGCACAATTGATCTGCTACAGTAATAAGCAATCCGATTAGCAATAATATTGCAAGAGATTCTTTCCATGTATTATTGCGGAAAACAACAATAAGTAAAGCTACAATTACAAGTGACCATGAAAATGTATCAGTAACAGTGTACATCACATAATCCCAAAAAACAGAATCGCTACCATTTACTACTTGTATTAATTGCCTATCTAAAAGGTCTAATTCATGTATATTCATCTTTACCTTTACACTAAATAATTTCAATTAAATCAGTTGGTATCCACCCGATTTTTCCTTCCTCAAGTTTAATTTCACACCACCCACTAAAACTGTTGTCAAGAATTTCCACCTTAGCTCCTTCATGAATAACAAACAAATCAGTACTGCTCTCACTTGGAGAACTTTTAACAGTTCTGAC
>JAFTTD010000074.1 GCA_017466965.1 Bacteroidaceae bacterium | reverse complement strand
TGCCACATCAGCATCCAGAATATAGCGGAAAGCATCTGCACACAGATTGCCAATGGCAGTCTCGCATGACCTGACTATCAAGCTCCTGTCATCGTCATAGATAGAGAGACTAACTTCACTTCTTCCTATTGTTGTTTTGCCAGATTCCTCAAAGTTTTTCTTGACATTTTCAAAGCAACTCAACACTGCGCCTTCAGCTTCCCCTTCAACCAGTGATACAGGAATAAGCTCAGTACTTAAGCATCCTTCGGGCGACAAAGTCAATCGGCCTATGTTTCCGAACTTCTCTCCTGTGGATGACAGAAGTACAGAGTCGCCGTCAGCATTGCAAATCATAGTATCCGGAATGACACTATGCGAATGTCCGTCAAGAACAACATCAATACCTGAAGTGCGGGCTACAAGATCAAAAGAAGTAGGATGATCTTGCTCTTTTATATCGCCTAAGTGAGCAACAGCCACAACATAGTCCGCACCAGCCTTACGAGCTTCGTCAATCTGTTGTTGCGCATTCTCAAAAAAGAATTCATTGCACAAATCATGAACAGCATTTCCATGCTCATCAAAAAAAGTGAAATGAGAAACAGAAGACATTGTCGAAGTAGTTGTAAATCCGATGTAAGCAATGTCCACATCACCATACCTTATTATTTTATATGCAGGAAAAGGCAATGTTCCTTCTTTCAGATTTCGGAAATTGGCAGAAACCACATTTCCTTCAAACATACCCATCAACTTATACATTTGCTCCATGCCATAATCAAATTCATGATTACCCATCGTAACCACATCATACCCCACGGAATTCATCAAGTCAACAATGTTTTCCCCTTTTGACAAAGTCCCCACCAAGTCGCCCTGTACGAAATCGCCAGCAGAAACCACTGTCACATACTTAGTTCGAGCCTGCTCGTTACGTTTCTGGGCAGACATTTTAAGATAACCGTCTATGGCACAATGCACATCATTGTCATAAAGCACAACAATCGGCCCCTTCTGTTCGTCATTCTCACAGCACCACCCTATGCAAACAACACACAAAATGACTGCACACAACAAAACATTCTTCGATTTAGCAATAAATTTCAATCTATCAAACATACATATCCTCGTTTTCATTAATACCAACCCAACATAAACTCACTATTTAACCGATACAAATATATATAAAGTTTTAATATCAAAAAATAGAGAAATAAATTAAATGGAAGAATTTATAAATTATAATCATTATAAGTATATAAACTTAAATTTATAAATAAATGCGCTTTAATAAGAATTGAAAGTTTCACAATACTAGTTTCTGTAGAGCTTTAATTTGTGTTATACAAAAAATGGGATTGTACAACGGTACAATCCCGTTTTTAATATTTAAATATAAATATAAGTAAATACTACTTTTTCTTGTCGATGAACTTTTTCAATTGATCGGCAATCTGGCGCATGCCTTTGATTGATGGATGACCGCTTATCTTGTGGATGTCGTGAAGCACAACGCAGTCAATGTCATAGTGCTTGCAAATTGCTTCGACTGACTCGTTTATTTCTGGTTTTAATTCGTTGTTAAGAATAAAATAGATTTCAACATTAGGATAGCGTTCTTTCATGTCATGGAGCATGTAGGCCATGGCTGGGCGGAACTGATAGAGTTCCTCTTTTGTCCAGTCGGCATACTTGTATTCACCGATAGGGGCTCCTGACCATGAATCGTTTGTGGCTCCAAGAATGAGGATGATGTCAGGGGAACCGAGGTTGTTCATTCGTGAAATGAAGGAACGGTCGCTGTAATCTTCTTTGTTATAACCAGTGTTGCAGATTGTTGATCCTGAAAACGAATTGTTTTGACACAGTTTGTAGCCATTTTCCTTGATAAATAGATGCCACCAGGTTTGTTTCACTGAACTGACGTCTGTGTGCTCAAGGTTTGGCTTCTTCCAGTACCAGATAGCATTGTCACTTGGTTTTACATGGCCTTCAAAAGTGGAATACGAATCTCCAAGTATGGACACTGATTTCAATGCTTGCGTCATGCCTGAGATGCTGAATGCTATCATCAGGGCAAAAAAGATTAATGTTCTTTTCATTGTTTTTTGAGTATTTAAGTAGTTTGAGGAGTTAAGTAGTTAAAAGTAGTAGTTAAAGAGGGGAAGTTAAAAGAGGATGTTAAGAAGAGACGACACCATAGGGTGTTATTGCCAACCTTATAACCTCACAACCTCCAAATTTCTATTTCATTATTTCCAGCTTTTCTCCTTTCTTCATCTTCACTTTCACAGTCTTGCCGTTAAAGTGGAGCCGTGTTGAGGAATCATAACGTGCTGTTAAGTTGAGGGCTACGACTTTGCCTTCCTGCCATGTCATGTCTATGACAAAGCCTCCGCGTGCGCAGATTCCTTTAACGCTTCCGCTGTTCCATTGCTCTGGAAGGGCTGGAAGGAGGATGATGCGGTCGTCTGTTGACTGCATGAGCATTTCAATAACTCCGGCACAACCTCCGAAGTTACCGTCAATCTGGAATGGTGAATGGGAATCGAGCAGGTTAGGGTATGTTCCTCCGCCTCGACGTGCATCCTTGCCGTTATAGCCATCAGGGCTTACGTATCGGAGCAGTTTGCGGTAGATGTGGTACGCACCTTCTGCGTCCTGCAGACGCGCAAAGAGGTTAACGCGCCATCCAGCACTCCATCCTGTAGTTTGATCGCCCTTTATCTCCAATGTCTTAGCGCATGCTTTTGCTAATTCAGGTGTCTCATAAACAGAAAGATGATGGCCAGGGTAGAGTCCGAAGAGGTGAGTTTGGTGACGGTGACGTGGGTCTTGGTCTTTCCAGTCATGATACCATTCCTGAAGATTGCCGTTCTTTCCTATTTTATATGGTTGCAGACTTGCAAGCGTTCTGTCTATCTCTTTCACAAGTTTATTGTCAGTGCCAAGCACTTTAGCTGCTTTGCGTGTGTCAATAAGACATTCGCGTGTGATGGCAAGGTCGGACATGTTGCCATAGAGTGTTGAACCTATGAAACCGTCAGGAGTTACATATTTGTTTTCAGGCGATGTGCCCGGAGAGGTCATGAGTTTTCCGTTCTTCTCAATGAGCCAGTCTATACAGAACTCTGCTGCTCCCTTCAGTACGGGGTAGTATTGACGTAGGAATTCCTTGTCTCCTGTAAACATGTAGTGCTCCCATATATGAGTTGAAGCCCATGCTCCTCCCATATTCCAGCAAGCCCATGAAGGATCACCTTCGTTGAGGCCTACGGGGCATGTCATGGCCCAAATGTCGGAATTGTGCCCCAAGCACCATCCGCGATTTACTCCGTAATATGCTTTAGCCGTAGTGGTTCCCGTCTTGCTGAGGTTGACGATGAAGTCGAGCAGAGGCTTGTGGAGTTCGCTCAGGTTTGCTGTTTCAGCAGCCCAATAGTTTTCTTCCATGTTGATGTTGGTAGTATAGTTGCAACTCCATGGCGGAAGAAGTTTCTCGTTCCATAATCCCTGCAGATTGGCAGGAACGCCCGATGTGCGTGAGCATGAAATGAGCAGATAGCGACCGTATTGGAAGTAAAGAGCCTCGAGTTCGGGATTCGGCAGATTCTCGTCTGTATATTTCTTGAGCTGAATGTCTGTTGGGAGAGATGCTATTTGTGAATTTGTTTTGCCGAGATTAAGTTCCACTCTGTCGAACAGACGTTTGTAGTCTGCAACGTGAGCCTCGCGCAAAGATTCGTATGTCTTGGTTGACGCCAGCTTCATTCGACGTGCAACAATGTTTTTGTAGTCTGCACCTTCTTTCACAGGGTCCTTATCAAATCCATTGAAACTTGTGGCATTTGCAACGAGTATGAGAGCTTCGCTTGCTCCGCATATTCGTAGCTCACCCGATGGAAAAGCCTTCACTTGTCCTTCATTTGGTGTAATGATACGGACTAAAGTGCGGAAGCGTGTTCCACGGTTGGGGTCGTAATAATGTTTCGCCTTGTTGTAGTTAGGGTAGGAGTGATAAGCTACATATCCGTCAGCAGTCAGTTCGCATCCGTCAGCGCTTACGGAATGAGGCAGTTGTGAGTTGAATGCTACTATGGCGTTGATTCCGTCAGCTGTTTTAGCCGTCATGCGAACTACAATTACAGAATCGGGAGCAGAGGCAAAATAGTCAGTGGTGATAAGTTTACCACCCTTCAAATATTGGGTTTGCACTGTTGCATCGCTAATGTCGAGCCATCGCTGATATGCTGTAACGTCTGCTGTCGCATCTTCGCCAATTTTTGTTATGCTTAGAGAACCAAGTGGGGAATAGTTTTCAGAGTAGTGTCCCTGCACCTTGAGCTGCAGCCGTTCAGCCGTACGGTAATATTCCTTGTT
>JAFTTD010000073.1 GCA_017466965.1 Bacteroidaceae bacterium | reverse complement strand
TCTGTAAGAGCATACAATCCTTCAAAATAAACTCCTCTTGTCCATAGGTTGCTTGGGCGTACTTTCTTTACAAAGGTATCCTTGCCTGGGTCTGGATACTTTGCTATGAAGTAGTCGTTTGCTGTTTCCATTGATTTGAGGATGGATTCCTGTGATGGCATGCTCCATTTGTTTTGGGTTTTTGATGGTGAGCAACTTGCTATAATTGCAGCTAAAAAGACAAAACGTAATTATGTTTTCATGATTTTTATTTTAATTGTTATTCTTTTCTGAAATATGTGATTGTTAGGAGGTGTTATCTTTATCTTTTCTTGCTAAGAGCCTCCGACAGATAGCTTTCTAGTTCGTTGCCTGCAAGATGCAGCTTGAAGTCTCCCCTCTGGGCTATTGATATTGAGCCTGTCTCTTCTGACACTATTACTGCTATAGCATCGCTTTCCTGGCTTATTCCGAGCGCGGCTCTGTGTCTGAGGCCTAAGTCTTTAGGGATGTTTAAGCTATGTGATACTGGTAGTATGCAGCCTGCGGCTGTTATTCTGTTATGGCTGATAATCATGGCTCCGTCGTGGAGCGGGCTGTTTTTGAAAAATATGTTTTTTATTAGTTCGGTGTTTATTTTTGCATCTATATATTCTCCAGATTTTATTATTTCCTTTAATGGTATTTCTCGTTCAATGACTATTAAGGCGCCAATAAAGTTCTTGCTCATATAGTCGCATGCCATTACTATTTGTAGTACCAGCGGGTTTATGTCGTCTGCTTCTTTTTCTTTTTTCTTGCGAAAAACTCTTCTAAGTATAGTTAGTTTCCTGTGCGAGCCGAGTGATATGAAGAAACGCCTGATGTCTTCCTGGAACAAAATTATGATTGCTAATGCTCCCACGCTTACGAGCTTGTCGAAGATGCTTCCCATTAGTTTCATTTCAAATACTTGGGAAACGAATATCCATGTGATGATGAACATCAGTACTCCGTAGAAGACATAGAGCGACCCTGAGTCCTTCATCAGTCTATATATATAGTATAAGAGAAAAGCCACGCATAAAATGTCAATGGCATCTTTCAAGCCGAATTCAATCATAGGTGTCTGAATGTTTTGAGCTTTTCTGCTATTTTGATTATTTGCATACATTCTTTAACGTCGTGAACCCTCAGCACTGATGCTCCTTTCATCAGTCCTATTGTGTTCAGAACTGTAGTTCCGTTGAGCGATTCATCTGCATTGCCTCCCAATAGCTTGTATATCATGCTTTTTCTTGAAATGCCGATGAGAATTGGCAGGTTCAGTATCTTAAGTTCTTCGAGCCTTTCCATCAGCTCGTAGTTCTGCTCCATGTTTTTGGCAAAGCCGAATCCTGGGTCGATGATGATGTCTTTCTGCCCGAGGTCGCGCAAGCGCTGAACACGTTCGGCGAAAAACAATATGATTTCTTCCATCATGTTGTCATATACCGCAAGTTCTTTCATTGTCTGCGGACTGCCTTTTGAATGCATCATTATATATGGAACGCCCAGTTTTGATACAGTTGAGAACATTCTGCTGTCAAGTTCTCCGGCTGATATGTCATTGATGATCTGCACCCCGTATTCTTCGGCGCACATTTTTGCTATGTCTGCACGGAATGTGTCAACAGATATTATAGCCTCCTTCCATGTCTCCCTCACGATAGGCAGTGCCATGCGCAGGCGTTTCGCTTCCTCTTCGGCGCTGATGTCGTCTGCTCCTGATCTTGATGAGTATGCTCCTATGTCAATTATTGAAGCTCCCTCGTCACGAATCTGTGCTACCCTCTCCCTTATCAGCTCCAGTTCCGTACCTGTACGGCATCCGGCATAGAAAGAGTCTGGGGTCACATTCAGTATCCCCATCACATGCGTTTCGGACATATCTAATAGTTTGCCGTTGATATTTATGGTGTAGTGCATTTTTTTATTATGAGGGATGAGTTATGATTTATAGGGTGAGGTAGCTCATGTGCTCACACACTTGCAGACTTGCAGATTTTAATCAGTCCCAGAAACTTCCTCATTTCAACTTTTCCACTACTTCAGCATTTACCGTAAATGCTGTTCCGTGGCGTATGCCCTTAGGGAATGTTACAGAGTCAGATACGTCTTCCCAGTTTTTCATGTCTTTTGAACGAATTGCTCCGTATTTGCCCTGAGTATATTTGTCGAAATATACATATACGTAGTCTCCTACGATGAGCGGAGTAGGGCCCTCAGCCCAGTAGTCGCCTGTGATAGGAGCTGACACTTCTGTAGGGAAGTCATAAGGCTTCGAGTTTTGTGTTAGGCGGATATTCTTTTCTGCCGGAGCTGAGTTTTCGTTCTTCACGAACAGGTAGAATATGTCGTCTTTCTGAAGTATGCATCCGTCAATTACTGAGAATCCAGGCTCAAAGAACAGCTTTGTTTCGCTGAATGTCTTGAAGTCTTTTGTTGTCACGTAGTATTGGCGGTGGTTCATGCCCTTCTCACTCTCCGATGTAGGAAGGTCTGGAAATGCGCCGGGTACAGTTGATGCCCAGAATATGTAGAAAGTCTTGTCTGTCTTGTCGTAGAACAGTTCAGGAGCCCAAGTGTTTTTTGTTCCCTCAAAATTCTTCATTACTGGAATGTCCTGCTGTTCAGACCAGTTGATGAGGTCTTTCGATGAAGCATATCCTATGCCTTGGTCCCACCATCCGCTTGTCCATACCATGTGGAATGTACCTTCTTCATCCTGCACTATGCTTGGGTCGCGCATCAGCTTGTCTTTTCCTATTTCAGGCTTGAGCCATACGGTGTCATTGCGAAGTGCGTTCCAAGTCAATCCGTCCTCACTGTAGGCAAGGTGCAGACCGTCTCCGTTTCCATTGAAATATGAGAACAGATACACTTCCTTGTTGCTTGTCTCGTTAGTAGTGGCTGTCTGTTTGCAGCCGGTAATGATTAATGAAATACCTGTTAAGGCAAGAAATAATGCTTTTTTCATGGATTGATAATATTTATTTTATTGCGTTTGTGCAAATATAGATGTTTTTTTAGGAAACATGAAGTTTTTTTGTGAAAAACGTCAATAGTGGAGCAAAGAGCAAACAGAACAATTTTAAACGCAGGCTCATAAATATGTAAACGAGGGCTTATACATTTGTAAACGCAGGCTCGTTTTTAATCATGAATTAATAATTATGGATTATGTATTATGTATCTTTTCCGTTATTCCGATGTTTTTTCTATATTTGCAAAATGTGAAGAGCCGTTTTAAGTTTTTAAGTTTTTGAGTTTTTGAGTTCGCACAGGAAACATCCAGTGGTGTCGTCTGAACTCTCGACTTAAGTTTTTAAGTTCTTGAGTTTTTGAGTTTTTGAGTTCGCACAGGAAACACCCAGTGGTGTAAGGGCACTAAAGTGCACTTCTTTGTGAAACTAAAGTTTCAGTTGTCGCAAGCGGAACTCCTATTCCGTTCCGCCGTCTGAACTCCTGAACTCCCGAATATCAAAACAATTTTTAAACAATTAAATATATATGAAAAGATTATTAACAATTCTTGCCGCAACGGGATGCTCAGCAATGATGAATGCACAAGAGGCAACCTTGTCGGCTTACCGCTATTCTGGTCCTTACCAGCTGACAGTGCCATTGATGGTGGATAGCGTTGATGTCAATTCTAAGAAATTTGATGTTTCGTCACTTCTTGGCACACACCTGTCGTTTGAGTCTGTAAAGGATGCAGATGTCAGAACTGACATGGTTCTGCCGGGATGTGAGTCAGCCCATGCCCTCCATCTTGTGGGGTTCACATTGAAAAACAGTGAATACACTTCTGCCAATATCTCTGTCAAGGGGCTGAAGGAATATCAGCTGTTTGTGGATGGCGTGAAGCAGTCTGGTCGGAACATTGTGCTTGAACCTGCAAACCATGAAGTTGTCATCAAGTTCCTCTCTTCGCCAGGTAGCAACGATACCCTCAAGGTTACAGCCGAAGCAAACAATGGTAAGACACTCGTTCTCGGAACAGATGCTGCCAATCGCACCTATACCATCTATGACGTTCTGCACGCACGCAGATGCACAGACGTAAGAGTTTCACCAAGCGGCAAGTACATGATTGTCAGATATAGCCAGACACGTCCGGGTGGGGCTTCTGCGTCATACATGGAAATCAGAGATGCCATAACTGGCAAGTTCATGGAGCGACGCACTGGCTCTGCAACATGGATGCCTGCTTCCGATAAGTTCTACTTCGTTCGCACCAATGCGGAGGGGGTACAGTCGTTGGTTACAGTCGAGCCTGCAACGCGTGTGGAGACCGTTCTGGCAGACAACATTCCGGGCGGAAGTTTCATCATGTCGCCCGATGAGAAGACTCTTTTCTACACCCTCACTCAGGAAGGACCAAAGGAAAGAAAGGAAATCTTCGAGGTGATAGAGCCAGACGACCGTCAGCCTGGATGGAGAAACAGAGCGAAAATAGCAAAGTACGACCTCGCCACAGGGCTGATGCAGCCACTTACACATGGCTACCACAGCGTCTATGTTTCAGACATATCGTCCGACAGCCGCTATCTGCTGCTCATGAAGAGCGAAAGCCGACTGACAAAACGCCCTACAACACTTTCTACAGTCTATCGTCTCGACCTCACAACGATGCAGACAGACACCCTTGTTGAGGGAGACGGATTCATTTCGTCAGCCTCGTTCTCGCCCGATGGCAAGGAGGTGCTTATTAGCGGTTCGCCTGAAAGCCTTGGCGGCATAGGCATGAATGTAGAAGCTGGACAGACACCGAGCATGGTTGATAAGCAGCTGTTTATTATGGACATTGCATCGCGCAAGGTGCGCCCTGTGACAAAGGATTTCAATCCTTGTGTGCAAAACGAAGAGTGGTGCAGACACGACGGAATGATATATTTCAATGCCGAAGACAAGGACTGTGTCAATCTTTTCCGCATGAACCCTAAGAATGGTGAAATCAAGCGCATCCAGCTTCCTGAGGAGATGATAAACAGATTCTCTTTGGCAAACGCAGGAGCAACAATCGCTTTCTACGGACAGAGCGCATCAAACTCCGACCGTGTCTATACAATGAACACAAAGAAACTCAAACCGATACTCGTGGAGGACATCAGCAGCGAAACGCTCAGCGACATCACTCTCGGCGAATGTAAGGCATGGAACTACATCAACTCAAAGGGCGACACCATCTGCTGCCGTTACTATCTGCCGCCTCATTACGACGGCAAGACACCGCTGTCGATGATTGTCAACTACTACGGCGGCTGCAGTCCAACGAGCCGCAACTTTGAGAGCCGTTATCCTCATCATGCCTATTCGGCACTCGGCTATGCAGTGCTCGTCATTAACCCGAGCGGTGCAACCGGATTCGGACAGAAATTCTCCGCACGCCACGTCAACACAGCCGGCGAAGGTGTGGCTGAAGACATCATAGGTGCTACACGCCAGTTCTGCAAGGAACATCCGTTCATCAACGACAAGAAGATTGGCTGCATAGGCGCAAGCTACGGAGGCTTCATGACAATGTATCTGCAAACACGCACCGACCTCTTCGCCGCAGCCATCTCGCATGCCGGCATCAGCGACCACACCAGCTATTGGGGCGAAGGCTATTGGGGATACAGCTACAGTGAAGTGTCAATGGCGAACAGCTATCCGTGGGCTGACAAGAAACTTTTCGTTGACCAGAGTCCTCTCTTCAATGCCGATAAGGTGACAACACCGATACTCTTCCTACACGGCGAAGCCGAGAACAACGTGCCTGTAGGCGAGAGTATCCAGATGTACACAGCGCTCAAGCTCCTTGGACGCGAGACAGCCATGGTGCTCGTTCCCGGACAAGACCACCATATCACCGACTACACCAAGCGCCTCCTCTGGCAGAACACCATCTACGCATGGTTCGCCAAGTGGCTCAAGGACGATGCCTCATGGTGGAACGACGTGTATAAGCCAAAAGATTTGTAATTTGACTTTTTGCCTTTTTGAGGCTTTTAAAACTCAAAAAGGCAAAAAGCTTTTAAAAGTACTGAAATAAAGGCAAAGAGGCATAAAAGGCATTGATGCCTCATGATTTTTTATTGTCTTTAAGATTCTTTTTTGCCCTTTAAAGTGTCTTCGTCATACTTAATCTTTTAAACAAAAAATCCGTGTCTGCAATATAATGACAGGTATGGAATTTTTGTTTTTTTTTACTATATCATCTTCACAGATGGATGATGTGCCTACAATCGGACACCACAATGCTTTTTCACGTTGAGAATGAGGATCTGCGTTGATGAATTGGCTGTAAAAAAGCAGAAAGCTAGTTCTTAACGGATTTTTCAATGTAATTTTGTGTAGGAGAGATTGTAGATGTATAATAAATAAAATTAGGACAATATCGGAAAAAATAATTTCTTTTTTATT
>JAFTTD010000072.1 GCA_017466965.1 Bacteroidaceae bacterium | reverse complement strand
TGCATATCTTCCTATACCTCGAATCAAATCAACGGCAGTTATTACAGCCCCCCTTTTTATCTGAGGATAAGTAACAGTCAAAGGAACCATTTTAGGTCTGTACCCACCAGCCCATGGCCAGATGCTGTTTGCAGGGTCATGTCCTTCAGCAATGCGTTTCTTATTCAGAGGATGATCAGCAAGAATCTTTTGCGACTTCATTATCAGCTCATTGATAATATTAGCTGTTTCCTCTGCCTCAGGGACTTCAGGCCTTACCATGAGAGGTCTGAACGGTTCTCCTGGCACATCATGAGGAGGAGTACATATTATTCTTTTGTCACCACCTTTAATTACAAGCAAATGACGATATTGAACTCCTGTATAAAAATGCACTCTTTCATTTCCAAGCTCTCTCTCAAGATATTTTATCAACACATCCGCCTCATCGGTTGAGAGATGGCCAGCCGAATGATTCTTTATCTTATCATTTTCAACACAAATCAGGTTGCAACGAATAGCCATGTCATCTTCTTCAAGCTCCACTCCTATACTTGCAGCTTCAAGTGGTCCACGCCCCTCATATACAACTTCCTGATCATATCCAAGAATGGAAGAATTGGCAACTTCACTTCCAGGATGAAAACCGTCCGGCACAGTAATTAGCATACCTGTACGTCCTTTCTTTGCCAACATATCCATATATGGTGTACGTGCATACTGCATGAGAGTTTTACCGCCAAGGCTTTCAACCTCCCAATCAGCCATTCCGTCACCTAAAATAATTAGATGTTTCATTAGAAAATAAATGTTTAGCCCACGTTATCACAGTGTTGCAATTTACAACAGCACCTTACTTGCACAAACAGCAACACAAATTCCGGGCCGGCTCATTAAATATTTGCCACTCTCATTATATCCGCAAACACTCCTGCAGCTGTAACACTGGCTCCTGCTCCATATCCCTGTATGAGCATTGGATATTCATGATAGCGTTCTGTTGTTATGAGAATGATATTATTGCTTCCCTCAAGATCATAGAAAGGATGATGTTCATTCACCTCCTGCAGAGACACACTGCCCTTGCCGTCCTCAAGGCGCGCCACAAATCGCCAATGCTTCTTGTTAGCTTCAAGCACCTTACGACGAGCTTCAAAATCAGCATCAAGGGCAGGAAGATTTTTCCAGAACTCATCCAATGAACCTTCAAACAATTCATTAGGGATAAACAGATGTTTTTCCACATCTTCCTGGTTCATCTTGTATCCAGCCTCACGCGACAGAATCACAAGTTTGCGTATCACATCCTTACCACTCAAATCAATTCGCGGATCAGGCTCTGAATATCCTTCTTCCTTAGCCATACGCACAGTTTCGCTGAATGGTATTTCAGCACTGATTGTATTGAAAATAAAGTTCAGCGTTCCACTTAACACAGCTTCCAATTTCAGGATGTGGTCACCACTGTTTTTCAAATCGTTTATAGTGTTGATTATAGGAAGTCCTGCACCCACATTTGTTTCAAACAGGAATTTAACACCCCTTTTCAAGGCTGTGGCTTTTAATTTTGCATAATTATCGTAATCTGAAGATGCCGACACCTTGTTTGCAGCCACCACAGATATACTATGTTCAAGGAAATCATTATACAATGCCGCAACATCATCGCTTGCGGTACAATCCACGAACACCGAATTGAATATATTCATTCCTATAACCTCATTCTTCAGGCGTTCGATATTGCTTGGCTCACTCTGTTTCAGACGTTCACGAAAACCTTCAAGCTCAAGTCCTTCACGATTGAACATCGCATAATGTCCGCTGGCAATACCCACAACATTAAGTTTAAGTCCTCTGTCCCTCATCAATTTTTCGCGCTGACCTGCAATCTGTTCAATCAGACTGCCTCCCACGGTTCCTACACCACAAATGAAAAGGTTCAGGACCTGATATTCAGAAAGAAAAAAACTGTCATGTATGACATTAAGAGTTTTACGAAGGAGCTTACTTTCTACAACGAACGAAATGTTTGTTTCCGATGCTCCCTGAGCACACGCAATCACACTAACTCCATTACGCCCGAGAGTTCCGAACAATTTTCCTGCAATACCAGGAGTATGTTTCATATTTTCGCCTACAATAGCCACTGTCGCAAGGTTGCTCTCAAGGTTCATCTTATACATTGCGCCCATTTCTATCTCCTTGGAGAATTCTTCGTTAAGCACTTCGCAAGCAAGCTCAGCGTCTTCATTGCGCACACCGATTGACGTGCTGTTTTCAGAAGAAGCCTGACTTACCATAAACACACTTATTCCTCTGTCTGCAAGCGCACTAAAGATACGGCGGTTCACACCAATGACGCCTACCATAGAAAGACCTGAAACAGTGATAAGACTCGTATCGTTAATAGACGAAATACCCTTAATAGCCCTGTTCTCATCACCACAATCCTTGCTTATCACTGTACCTTTGCTTTCCGGACAGAATGTATTCTTTATATATATAGGTATGTTTTTTATACAAACAGGGTATATTGTAGGCGGATAAACCACCTTCGCACCAAAGTTACACAGCTCCATAGCTTCAACATAACTCAGACGGTCTATAGTGTATGCATTGTTTATAACCCTTGGATCTGCAGTCATGAACCCATCAACATCAGTCCATATTTCAAGAGCCTCAGCATCTAATGCAGCTGCAATAATGCTTGCTGTATAGTCAGATCCGCCTCGCCCAAGGTTTGTAACTTCACCAGTATGAATATCTGTGGAAATAAATCCTGGCACAAGAGCCACTTTGCGTTCACCTCCATCTGCTGTATAACCTGCAAAGGTTTCGCGAACAAGAGAATATGTCAAGTCTGTGACAAGGCTGTTTTTACACTGCTTCTTTTCAGTCTTTATCAAGGAAAGAGCATCAACCCATTCAGCTCCGTCAACAAGGGAAGCTACTATTCGTGATGATATACGCTCACCATAACTCACTATTACATTCGATGTCTTTTCAGACAAATCCTTAATAAGATATACACCTTGATAGATGCTCTTCAAATCTGCAAGAAGCCCGTCAACAACATAAAGCAAGGCTGCCTTCTTTGTATAGTCTTTCACTATAGCGTCAATCATAGAATGATGACGCTCAACTATTTCGTTATATTCTGTCAGATATGCAACGTCGCCAGCCTGAGCCAATTTTGATGCAGCAATAAGTTTATCAGTTATTCCACCTAATGCCGAAACCACTACTACAAGCGATTCTTTTGAAGATTCAACTATACTCTTTACGTTAAGGACACTCTCTACGGAACCTACGGACGTTCCACCAAATTTCAAAACTTTCATTGTGATATTGTTATAATCCTTACATCCCTGTCACATCCTATGACAAAACAGATATAAAAAACTTATTTGATTACGTAAATGGATTTTGATTTTAATTAAAAAGCGGCATAAAAATCTGTCATATTAAAACCGCAAAACATAGATTCATATATATACACACCCTAACCCCTAAGGGTCATACCCTTAGCAGCCGTACCTTCTGTCATTGTCCATGACAAACGTACAAAATTCATGTTAAAAGCGTGAGTTTTCATATCTATTGTTTAGAAAATTCTTAAAATCAGTGCAAAATTATAATTTTTTGCAGAAAATACCAACAATTAGCAATTTTATTGGTCTTTATGTTGATTTTTTTAATAATTGGGAGGGAAGAAGATTTCTCACATGCTTTCAAAAAGACTATAGGACGGGGAAATTAAAAGAAGGTAAAAGGAAGGTGAAAAACAGAGGGTATGTCAAAATGATAGTAGCATTCATTTTGACACACCCTCTTCACTATTATTTATGCAGAACCGATATTATGCCTGACGGTAATTAGCAAGCTGTGCTGCATCCATCTTACGGATATAGTTGAAATGCTTCTCCACTTCACTTTCCGCATAATTCACAAACACGTTCAGACTGCGTGCGAACATTTCAGGTGCCTTCTGTGTATCCTGAAGAAGAAGATGGCACATGATTGTATATGCAGTCATTTCGTAAAGCTTACGTGCGCAGAAGTCAAGGAGTTCCTGGTCATTAGCGTCCTTCACTGCATTTGTTGCAGCTTCAAGCTTTGATGCCATCTCCTTTATTCGGTTCATGTATCCTTCGTATTCCTCTGCAACAGGAACAGCCTCATAGTCACGAATCACACTGATGTATGTTCCGTTTGTAACATAGCGTATAGCGGCTACAGTCTGAAGCTGAGTTGTTCCTTCATAAATGCTTGTGATACGTGCGTCACGATAGAGCTGCTGGCACTTGTATTCCATCATAAAGCCAGAGCCGCCATGCACCTGAATACAGTCGTATGCATTCTGGTTTGCAAACTCTGAGTTCATACCCTTAGCCAGCGGAGTGAACGCATCTGCAAGTTTAGCAAAAGTCTTCTGTTCCTTGCGTTCTTCTGGTTCGAGCTTGCGATCGCGTGCAATGTCGTCAAGCGCCTTGTAGATGTCAACATAGCGTGCTGTCATGTAAAGGAGTGAACGACCAGCGTCAAGCTTAGCCTTCATGAGCGAAAGCATGTCATAAACAGCAGGGAAATTGATGATTTCCTTTCCGAACTGTTTTCTGTCGCGAGCGTATGCCAAAGCCTCATCGTATGCAGCCTGCTCAATACCAACTGATTGTGCCGCGATACCAAGACGCGCACCGTTCATCAAAGCCATCACATACTTGATAAGACCAAGTTTGCGGTCACCGCAAAGTTCTGCCTTAGCGTTCTTATATACAAGCTCACAAGTAGGGCTTCCGTGAATACCCATCTTGTTCTCTATACGGCGCACATTCACACCTCCCTGATTCTTGTCATAGATGAACATTGAAAGACCGCGTCCGTCGCGAGTGCCCTCTTCAGAACGTGCAAGCACGAGGTGAATGTCAGAATCACCGTTTGTAATGAATCGTTTCACACCGTTGAGCAACCAGCATCCGTCCTTTTCTGAATATGTAGCCTTGAGCATCACAGACTGGAGGTCTGAACCTGCATCTGGCTCAGTAAGGTCCATAGACATTGTCTCGCCCTTGCATACGCGAGGGATGAAGCGCTGACGCTGATCTTCATTACCGAACTCATAGAGAGTTTCAATACAGTCCTGAAGTGACCATATATTTTCAAAGCCGGCATCGCCTGCAGAGATAATCTCATTAGCAGCAGTATAAACTGTTATTGGGAGGTTCAGTCCCTGGTAACGACGCGGCATTGTCATACCATTCATTCCCGCCTTGATAGTAGCGTCAAGGTTTTCGTAAGTCTTGGCAGCATAACGTACTCGTCCGTTTTCGCAGTGCGGACCTTCAGCGTCAACCGCTTCAGCGTTTGGTGCTATAACATTAGCTGTAACATCGCCTACAATTTCAAGAGTCTTGTCGTATGAGTCCATTGCGTCCTCAAAATTCTGCGGAGCATAGTCATACTTGTCCTTGTCTTCGTAGCCACGTTCTTTTAGTTCCACGATTCTCTTCATGAGTTCATGCTGCATGTGGAACCTTAATTCTGGATAATCTGTATATGAGTTAGCCATTGTTTTTTGTTATTATTTAGGAGATGAGGAGTAAGATATTTGTTTAGGAGTTAAATTAGGAAGTTAAAAAAAGGAGTTAAAAAAAGACGTATCTATTTCAATCACACACTCCATTATTTTGGACTATACCTTTACAATATGAATTTAAAAGCCTACTACAAGTGTAGAGCAACAAATGCAGTGATTGTCGTTGTTCTTCATTAATATAATTTAAATCACTCGACAACAATATATAGTATCTACATTCTTCCAAACTGCCTTGGGCCATATTCAAGAAACGAAGTTTATCTGCTTTACCTATTTTCCTGTAGCCCTCAGCTATATTTGCAGCGATAGACACTGCAGCCCTGCGAAATTGTGAAACGAGGCAAAATTTTTCTACATCTGGAAACAAAGCTGTCACACGATATACATTTAGCACAAATTCATGTGCCTTCTGCCAAGCCAACAAGTCTTCATAATTTCGTGTCATACAATTTTCCCTTTAACTTTGATTCTTTCAACATCACTTCATAGCATCTTCTTTTAACACCCTTTCCTAACTCCTTCTTTTACTCCCTATTTTAACTTCTTATTTTAACTCCTCCTTTTAACTCCTTATTTATTTACTATTCTTCTTATAATACTTGATGAGTTTTGGTACAACCTCTTCCACAGTGCCGTTGATGATATAATCGGCAATCTGGTTGATAGGCGCATTAGGATCACTGTTGATAGAGATGATGATGCCACTGTCCTTCATACCAGCAATATGCTGGATGGCTCCAGAGATACCGCAAGCGATATACACCTTCGGACGAACAGTTACACCTGTCTGACCTATCTGTCGGTCATGGTCAATCCAGCCTGCATCCACAGCGGCACGGCTTGCACCCACCTCTGCATGGATTTCCTTCGCAAGGTCGAAGAGCTGGTCGAAGCCCTCTTTTGAACCTACGCCATAACCGCCGGCTATGACGATGTTCGCACCCTTAAGGTTATGCTTAGCCTTCTCAACATGGCGGTCAAGAACCTTCACCACATAGTCAGTAGTAGGCACATACTTTGCAACATCATGCTTGATGACCTCACCCTTGTAGTTCTCGTCAAGAATCTCCTTCTTCATCACGCCGTCACGCACTGTAGCCATCTGAGGGCGATGTTCCGGATTGACGATTGTAGCAATGATTGAGCCGCCGAATGCAGGACGAATCTGATAGAGCTGGTCCTCATAGTGCTTGTCAACGAAATTGCCTTCAGCATCCTTCACCTTCATGTCGAACGAACCGATTTCAAGCTGAGTACAGTCGGCAGTAAGACCTGAATGCAATGCTGAAGAAACGCGCGGACCGAGGTCGCGGCCTATCACAGTAGCTCCAAGCAGACAAATCTGCGGCTGCTCTTCCTTGAAGAGATTCACAACTGCAGATGTATGCGGAAGTGAAGTATAAGGGAACAAGCCCTCAGCATCAAACACGTGCACCTTGTCAACACCATAAGGCATAACCTGCTTCTCCACTCCATCAAGTCCGCTACCAATGCAGAGACACTCAAGTTCAACGCCAAGCTTGTTGGCGAGCTTGCGTCCTTTTGTCAGGAGTTCCAAACTTACGTCGGCAACCTTGTTGCCTTCAAGTTCACAATATACAAATACGCTGTTCATATCATTTTGAGTTTTTGAGTTTTTGAGCTTCGAGTTTTTTGAGTCGGACAACCCATTGGGCTTATAACTAAAAAACTGACGAACTTAAAAACTTATCCTATGGTATTGCTTTCCAAAAGTTCAACAATGAGACTTTCAACGTCTGCGTCGCTGTCAGTCAGTGTCTTATTCTCCTTAGCCTTGAACACGATATTCTTAACAGACTTCACGTTCGTAGGCGAACCAGCCTTTCCAATCTGGTTAGGGTCAGCCTCAATGTCAGCAGCACCCCACACCTTAATATTAAGGTAAGGACGCTCAGCATAGAAAGCCTGCTCCTCTTCGCTCAGAGCGGCAATCTCCTGCGGAGTCTTTGCCTTCTTGTACTTCATCACAAGCTTTGCATTGCGGCTGCGGCATGGCGCTGCACTTCCGTTGACAGTCACAACGATAGGCATTGGGCCTTCAACCGTTTCCACTCCGCCGTCAATATGACGCTTAGCAACAATCTTGTCCTTTGTACATTCAAGTATCTCCTCAGTATAAGTAATCTGAGTAAGTCCAAGCTTCTCTGCCACCTGAGGACCAACCTGAGCTGTATCACCATCAATAGCCTGACGACCGCAAAGAATAATGTCATAGTCGCCAACCTTCTTGATACCCTGAGCAAGGGTGTAGCTTGTTGCAAGGGTGTCAGCACCTCCGAGAGCGCGGTCAGTAAGAAGCACTCCCTCGTCAGCACCACGGAACAAGCCTTCGCGCAAAACCTCAGTGGCCTTAGGCAGACCCATGGTAATCATGGTGATTGTAGAACCAGGATTTGCATCCTTCAATCTTAACGCCTGTTCCAAGGCATTCAAATCCTCAGGATTGAACACAGCCGGCAGAGCGGCACGGTTCACAGTTCCTTCCGGAGTCATAGCATCAGGGCCCACATTTCGTGTGTCAGGCACCTGCTTAGCCAATACAATGATTTTTAGACTCATAAAAATTAGTTGTTTATGTTTATAAGTATAGTATCTCTCATAACTCAGCATAGCGCAGAGCGCACTATGTCTAATACTGCAAAGTTACATATTTTTCTTTATTCTCAAACTTTACATCATTTTTTTTATATAAAAAGGGGATTTTTGGAGGAAAGGAGAAGAGCCCTCATTTAAATACAAACGAGCCCTCATTTATAATCAAACGAGCCCTCATTTATAATTAAACGAGCCTGCGTTTGTATTATTACGCTAATAGAAAAGTGGTAAAAGGAAAAAGAAATTGCCTTCGGCGAGCATTGTTTTCATAATATTCAAGTACCCCAAAAGACAAAATTCACCCCTTTAACGTTATTTAACGTTCGGGGGGGGTAAAATGTTAACTTTTAGTTACATTTGTGCCGAATTTTCCTTAATGGAATTGCTTGGAGTCTAAAAATAACTAAAGAACAATCTTTTATTTATTAACTAATACTATATTTTATGGGAATCAAAAAATTACTAACAGTGTCTGCATTATTGA
>JAFTTD010000071.1 GCA_017466965.1 Bacteroidaceae bacterium | reverse complement strand
TCAAATGGCAACCTTCTTCAAATGTTATGGTTTACGTAATTCTAAAGTTTATATGAGCATTTGTCTCCCGACAGTCTCATAAAGATATGAGTAAAGATTTATTTATTAATAACAGTGCAAAGGTAAATCCTTTTCCTTTCATCTGCAATACTCAAAAATGATTAAATTTATTGATTCTTAGAGCGTTGAATAGTTATGGTTTGTACATAAATGAGTATGTTGAGTGGTAATGTGAAGTTTTTTTCTAAATAGTGGCCTTGCTTTATTTATGAACTTCTATGATTAATATGATAGCTTATGTCTAAGATGATTTTCAACTGCTTGTAAATCAATGGTTTGCTGATTGTGTAAAAACAGTGCGCTGGAATTTGTTTTCCAACGCACTGTAATTAGATTTTCTGCACACTGTAAATGAATTTTCACTGTGGTGATTCTGAATCTATATTTAGTCACCATGTTATTGAGCTTGTTATAATGTCTTGGGATTTCTATGATTCAAAATCTTTGCATGTCTGAAATTCGTTTTTTTGTTAGTTTGGGTGCAAATCATTATTCTTGTTTGCAACCTTTTTTACATCCTTCACATCCGCATCCGCATTTCGTTTCCTTAGACTTCAGATTGCGATAGATTTTGTGGACAAAATAGGCTGCCGACACAATGACGGCTATGGTTATAATGACTTCTTCCATAATTATATTAGTTTTTGGGTAATAGTGTATGTTTTCTTATGTGAACAAACTTCCTATCTGGAACACAAGCGTAGAGCTTACCCATGCAAGGGCGGTAGTGTAAACTATTGTAAATATAGCCCACTTCCATCCGTTCGCTTCGTTCTTGATGGCTATGCATGCTGGTATGCAAGGCATATAGAGCAGAATGAATATCATGAAAGAGAATGCGGCAAGCGGTGTCATTCCGCTTTTGGCGAATATGCGTGAAATTCGTGCATTTTCTTCGTCTTCATCCTCCATTTCCTCGCTTCCGTCGCTATATAGCACTGCCATGGTTGATGCAACTATTTCCTTTGCGGCCACACCTGTGATAATGCTAACTCCTTCTTTCCATTCAAATCCGCATGGTCTGATGACTGGCTCTATGAATTTGCCAATCTGTCCGATATAGCTTCGCTCCATTTGAGACATGCTGCCGTTCTGCACCATTTCTGTATCACCTATTGTTGACACATTGTCAGATTCATTTCGAGGGAAATATGACAGTGCCCATATTATTACTGAAGCGGCAAGAATTGTCGTACCCATTTTCTTCAGGTATTGTTTGCCTTTCTCCCAAGTATGTCTTGACACAGATTTAGCCGATGGCATACGGTATGGAGGAAGTTCCATGACAAACGGGCTGCTGTCTCCCTTTATGATGTATTTGCTGAAAAGCTTAGCCATTAAAACTCTCATCAATATGCCTATTATGTAAATGCAGAACAAGACAAGCGCTGATTTGTCTGGAAAGAATGCGCCGATAACGATGATGAACACGGGCAGGCGCGCAGAGCATGACATCAGAGGAACTATAAGCATGGTAAGAAGGCGCGATTTTCTGTCTTCTATAGTACGTGTAGCCATGATGGCCGGAATGTTGCATCCGAATCCCATAATCATAGGTATGAATGATTTTCCATGCAATCCCATCTTGTGCATAAGCTTGTCCATGATGAACGCAGCTCTGGCCATGTACCCCGAGTCTTCCATCCATGATATGAACGCGTAAAGAATCAGAATGTTCGGAAGGAAAATGATGACACCGCCTACACCGCCAATTATGCCGTCAACTATCAGGTCCTTCAGCGCACCGTCTGCCATGTTGTCGCTAACGTAGCCTCCGAGCCATCCGATCATGGCGTCAATCCAGTCCATAGGGTATTGTCCTATGTTGAATGTGCAGTAGAACATCAGATACATGAGCAGTAGGAAAATAGGGTATGCCCACAGCTGATGTGTAACCACTGCGTCGATTCTCTTTGTCAGAACATGAGTGTTCTTTTTGGCTTTGACAAAACATTCCTTCAATGCACCGCGTATGAATCCATATTTAGCGTCTGTAATTGCAGATTCACTGTCTTCGTTAATTTCTTTCTTTATTTTCTCTTTGCACGAAACGCATAGTTTCATTATGCTTTCCGCATTCTCTAATGTTTTTACGATGCTTTCTACCTGCCTGTCGTTCTCCAGTAGCTTTATGGCCAGAAAACGTCCGGAATAATTGTTGTGAGGCTCTGGGTTGACACGAATCAGCTCTTCAATTTTGGCAATGT
>JAFTTD010000070.1 GCA_017466965.1 Bacteroidaceae bacterium | reverse complement strand
GCTGTTGTCATTGATATTTTCTGACTTGACGTCATTTCTGTATTTGATTCATAGTTTCAATCAGAGGTTTATTGAGCCAATGACAATAATTGCTTTGTATGAGTGAAAATGCTTTTGTGCTTGCACTCTGTTGATTCACAGTGTGTTATGACTGTTTGGTGCTTCGGGTTAGCACATTTTTACCCAATATAGCATGTAAAGATAGCAAAAAACTGAATAAGATTTAATTATAATGATGTTAATAATGTAAAAAAGTGAGAAGAGAATGGCAAAATTTCCGAATGTTACCATTCGCTCAACGAGGAAAGAGCCCCCTCGGACAAGCTTGGGGGGTGACGTGGCATAGTAAAAATGTCTCTATGAGTTGTAGTCTTTTCGGATGAAAATAGTGGCGGATTGCCATTTGCTATTTCATTACAATCTTTTCAACAATGAGTTTTTTAGTGTTGATTTTGCTTAGTCCGCTTTCTTCTTTTATGAGTTCCGTAGCCTCTCCGCTTAGTTCCATGTTTCCTGTTCCGGAAGCAGTTGCTTCAATCTTGTTGCATGAAGCTTCTATATCTGTGTCGCCTGCGCCTAAAGACATGACTTTTATGTTGTTGCTTTTAACCTTTGCCTTGATGTTTCCTGCGCCGGAACATAGGAATTTGGCGTTTCCTTCACTTATTATTTTATGGAATTTAGAGTCTCCGGAGCCTTCAACAGCTACATCTGCGCTCTTGCAAATGATATTTTCTGTGTCCAGGTCTCCAGGTCCGGTTATGCTGACTTTCAGATGACCGCAAGTCATGTTTTCTGTTTCAATGTCTCCGCTTCCGCTCATCGTTACGGTGAAATCATCGAATGACACATCATTGGTAAAGTCAACATCTCCAGCGCCGCTTATGTCAATAGACGATAGAGTGGGAGCGGATATTCGTAAACGAACCACTGGCATGAATCCTGGAGCATCCTCAGAAACAATGTCTTTCAAAGTTGCGCCCTCTACAACGACATGATGCTGACTGATAACTTTCTCATTGCCTTCAATGCATACGTGGAAACTATCTGCCTGAGTGTATATTATGTCCATGTTTGTAGATAAAAGCAGGGAACTGAAACCTGAAAGGTCTAATTCCTTTCTTTCTACTTTGCCCCATCTTTTTGAGTCTTTCAGCTGGTAGTCGTCATCGGTCATTTCAGGGCGATTGACATGAAAGCATGATGACAATACAGATGCAACAAAAGCAAATATTATGAAAATGCGTAAATAATTATTCATACAATAACTGTTTTTATATTGTTTGAGTTTAGAATATAAATGTTGTTTCTGTTCGCAAATTTAAGAAAGTGTTTTGGATAAATAAGATTTTAGATAGTAAATATTTTAAAATGCAATGATAAAAATTTGTAAACGAGCCTGCGTTTGTTTTTCAACGAGCCTGCGTTTAAATACAAACGAGCCTGCGTTTAAATTGTTTCCCCTTTTTAACTGCTTGCTCATAATTCGCCAACTCCTTAACTTCTTGTATCCTTGGCTCTTTTTTTCAGTTCCAGTCTTGTTCTGTAAAAACATTCTTCAGTCTGCCCATGTTGTCAAAGCTTTTCTTGTGCGCAAGG
>JAFTTD010000069.1 GCA_017466965.1 Bacteroidaceae bacterium | reverse complement strand
GGCTCTGTCTCCAATATTCATATATGCTTAATTTTATTTTGTTCAATCCCCAAAGATACATCATTTAACTCAAAGCAATGAAAACGCAGGCTCAATTATTTTCAAACGAGCCTGCGTTTGTAAATCAACGAGCCTGCGTTTATAAAAAATTTGTTTCGCAATCACTCCTGCATCAAGGACAAAAGCAAATAAACTTCTCTTGCGTTATGCCACATTCAGCATTGTCCATTATTTTGATACACATTGTCAAAATATTAGACATTCCCGTAACACCTATTTTCGCCCTTCATCCTGATAATCAACACCTTAACAATCTTGGCACGACATTTGCAGTATATAACAGTAAAATTACGCCAACATGAAAAAAGAATTTGTTTTAATTACTATTTTTGCATTTTTACACGTGAATGCTTTCTCAATCAACGAGAGCAGCACATTGTGGACTGCCGAAATGTGTATGCGCTATGCAGTAGAACATAACCGGACTGTTCGCCAGCGCTCACTTGAATTAGAAAACAGAATAGAAGACAAGACACGAGCCATCGGACAGTTTCTGCCCGGCATCAGTGCAGGTTCAAACATGAACTTCAACTTCGGACGCTCAGTCGATCCTGAGACAAACACTTACAAGTCTGTATCAACGTTCAACAATGGGTATTCACTCTCTGCCTCATTGGCACTGTTCCGAGGAGGAAGCCTTGTAGCAAGCCTCAAGCAGTCACAAATAGGTGTGCTTCTTGGCAAAGCAGCCCTTGAAGAAATTCAGGACAACATTGCAGCCGAAACCTATGAGGCATATATCAATGCCGTATATTCCATTGAGTCAGCAGAAATTGCCCGCATGAAACTTGCCGAGACAGACTCCCTTCTACGCAAAACCGCCATAATGGAAGAACTCGGAATGAAGGGAGCGGCAGACGTGGCACAAGTACGCGCACAGCGGGCTGAAGACGCATACCTTTTCACTCAACAGGAGAACAGGCGTGAAATGGCAATGCTCACACTGCGCCAGATAATGAACCTTGAAGAAAACATAAACTTGGAAGTGGAACGCAACATTCCCGAGATTGCGGCAGACAAGCATTCCGTTTATAATACAAGCGGCATATCCATTGATAGCAGCAACAATCCCGGACTTCGCATTTCATTCCTGCAAATGCAAAATTCAGCCCTCGACCGCCAGCACGCCTGGGCAAATCTATTGCCATCATTAAGCGCCAGCGCCGGATGGTCAACTTCCTACTACAAAACCCGTCATGTAGATGGCTACCCCTCATTCTCAGAACAGTTCAAGAACAACAAAGGTACATATTTCGGATTCAGTCTCAGCATACCGATATTCAACCGTCTGTCATCTATTACGGCATTACGCAAAGCACGCAATACCCACCGCATTGCACAGGAACAATATGAAACAAAAAGGGAGAGTCTGCAAAAGACAATTGCCCAAGCATTGCTTGATTGCGAAGGAGCATACAAGGAGATACTGCTGATGAAGGACAAAGTACGCGCTGACGAACTTGCATACAACATCACCCGTCGAAAATACGAAGAGGGACTTATGACTCCTCTTGATGTGCAGACAACATCAACAGCACTGCTCAACAGTCGCACCCGGCTTCTGCAATGCCTTCTCACCTACCGTCTGAAATGCAAAATGCTTGATTACTATCAAGGCGGAAAACTATATTGATATAAGGTTATAAGGTTATGTGACAGGCTGAAGAAAACATAAAAACTCAAAAACTCAAGGACTTAAAAACTTAAAAAAACCAAGAACTAAAAAACTTAAAAACTAAAAAACTCAAATGGATATTATCATTGAAAAGAAAAAAGGATTAAGCAAGCGCCATATACCATATATAGCAGGTGGTGCATTATTGCTATGCCTCATCGGATGGATAGCATTTGGCAATCATTCATCAACGATGAAAGTAGAGATGCGAAGCCTAAGCGTTTCCGACGTCACAGAGGGCGAGTTCAACGACTATTTGCGAATGAACGGCAAGGTCGTACCCTTTCATGTAGTGCAGATTAGCCCTGAAGAAGGCGGTATCGTAAGAGAGAAAGTTGTAGAAGAAGGTGCGCAAGTGCGCAAAGGCGATGTAATAATCCGTCTGTCAAATTCCAATCTTGACCTTCAGATAATGAATGCCGAATCAGAACTGGCAGAAAAACAGAATCTCTTGCGCAACACTCAGGTGGCAATGCAACAGGACCGGCTGAACAACGAGCTGGAACGCACCCAGCTCGACATGGACACCCAGCGCAAACATCGCGCCTACAGCCAACGCAAACGGCTTTACAACGAAAAGCTTATCAGCCGTGAAGAATATCTGCAAGCACAAGAAGACTACGAAGTAGCAATGAAGAAGCACCGCCTTGTAGCACAGCGTCTGGAGCAAGATTCCATCTACCGCACCGTGCAGATGGAACAGATGGAAGACAATCTCACCAACATGATGCGAAATCTGCAGCTCATCCGTGAACGCAAAGCAAAACTTGAAGTTCGTGCCCCAATTGACGGTGAACTTGGCTTGCTTGACGTGCAGCTCGGCCAAAGCATATCGGCAGGATGGAAAGTCGGGCAGATTAACGACCTCGCAGATTTCAAGATAGAAGGATGGCTCGACGAGCACTACATCGACCGTGTCACATCAGGACTGCCGGCATCATTCAAACGTCAGGAAACAGTCTATTCACTCAAAGTGCGCAAAGTATATCCGGAAGTGCGCGACGGGCGTTTCCGCGCAGACTTTGTGTTCACAGACGAACGACCTGAAAACATTCGCAGCGGACAGACCTACTACATAGACATGCAGCTTGGCGAACCTACAAACGCAGTGATGATACCAAAAGGAACATATTTCCAGACCACAGGAGGCAACTGGATATTCGTACTCGACAAAGACGGCAAGCATGCTTACAAAAGAAAAATAAGAACAGGGCGCCAGAACCCTAAATTCTATGAAATAGCCGAAGGGCTTGAACCTGGAGAGCG
>JAFTTD010000068.1 GCA_017466965.1 Bacteroidaceae bacterium | reverse complement strand
GTCGATGACAACTTTGGGAGTTGCTGTGGCTGTAAGGGCAAGTATTGGGACATTATAAGGGATGAGTTGTCTTATGCTGCCTATTTCAAGATATGACGGGCGAAAATCATATCCCCATTGAGAAACGCAATGTGCCTCGTCAACTGTAATCATGCAGATGTTTCTCATTCGTTCGAGTTTCGCCAAGAACAATTCTGTGGAAAGTCTTTCCGGGGAAATGTAAAGAAAACGATAGTCTCCTAGAATACAGTTGTCAAGAACTCTGATGATATTGTCGCGTGACATTCCTGAATAAACAGCTTCAGCCTTTATTCCACGGTTCTTCAGTTGCATTACCTGGTCTTTCATCAATGAGATGAGTGGGGTTATTACAATGCAAAGTCCCCCTAAGGCTAACGCTGGAACTTGAAAACAAATGGATTTGCCGCCACCAGTAGGCATAAGGCCGAGAGTATCTTTCCCTTCGCCTATGCTGGTGATGATTTCTTCCTGAATACCTCTGAAACTGTCATATCCCCAGTATTGTCTAAGTATGTCAAGATATTTGCTGTACATCTGTTCTTGTGGCTTAACAAAAAGGCATTTTTGCATATTAAAATGCAAAATGCCTCCTTTGTCTGTTTGTTTTAGCTTTCTGAAACAATGCTTTCTTCTGTTGGTTTAATGTCCTCTATAAGTAGTTGGATTTCTCCGCGCTTATGCGTGTTGTCCTCTATAGTGTAAACAATATTGAACGAACGTTTGGTCTTTATATATCTGGCCTGTGAACTTTGTCCGAATGCAATGCCGTTCATGACAATGCTTGACTTGTTATCTACCAATTCAAGTTTAATGTGCTCTTGTTCGCGCCCTACAACCTTGCTTGTTCCGTAGTCATAGACTTGATTTGTGCCGAAAACAGGTTTACGGTTTTCCGGTCCGAATGGGCGCATTCGTCTAAGGTCATTCTGAAACTTAGGCGTAATATCGCGGAAACTTATTACTGCATCTATGTCAAGGTTGGCGCTGGTTTGCTCAGGTTCAATGTTGTTGTTGACATATTCTTCAAACCTTTTTTTGAATTCATCTATGTTTTCAACTTTCATTGACAGCCCCGCAGCGTAAGTGTGCCCGCCGAAATTTTCAAGCAAGTCGCTGCACTGCTGAATAGCTTTGTAAACGTCGAATCCGCAGACGCTTCTTGCTGAGCCTGTGACTATATCACCGCTCCGGGTAAGAACTACGGCAGGGCGGTAGTATATTTCTGTCAGTCGGGATGCAACTATACCTATTACTCCTTTGTGCCAGTCCTCGTTGTAAATGACAATAGAGTTGAGAGAGGAAAGTCCAGGCATATCCTTAACGATAGCGCTTGCTTCTTCCGTCATCTTCTTGTCCAACTCTTTTCTTTCTTCGTTGTAGAGATTTATTTGCTGGGCTTTTTCCTTGGCGCGAGCATAATTGTGCTCAACAAGGAGAGTAACAGATTCCTTGCCGTTCTGCATTCTGCCTGAAGCATTGATGCGTGGACCAATCTTGAATATTATGTCGCTTACGGTTAAATCTTTCCCTTGAAGTCCGCAAATGTCAATGACAGCCTTGAGTCCGATGCTTGGGTTGTTGTTTAGCTGGCGCAAGCCATGAAAGGCGAGAATACGATTTTCGCCCATAATAGGAACAATGTCGGAAGCTATGCTCACAACTACAAGGTCAAGAAGTGGAATAAGTGTGTTGAAACTAATGCCGTTGTTTATGGCAAAAGCTTGCATGAATTTGAATCCCACACCGCATCCGGAAAGGTCGCGATATGGATAAGTGGCATCCTGGCGCTTGGCGTTAAGTATGGCAATAGCGTCAGGAAGAACATCATCCGGAACGTGATGGTCGCAGATTATGAAATCAATGCCCTTTTCTTTTGCATATGCAATTTCATTTACGGCTTTAATTCCGCAATCCAGCACAATTATTAGTTTAACGCCATTCTCGTAGGCGCGGTCCACACCTTGTATTGACACTCCGTACCCTTCATCGTATCTGTCGGGAATGTAGT